>NZ_CAUZLS010000002.1:0-239171 GCF_963580785.1 Fructobacillus cardui
GGTGTCGTGTTGATGGCATAGAGGAACCACCTGTACCCATCTCGAACACAGAAGTTAAGCTCTATAGCGCCGAAAGTAGTTGCCGGAACGCTGGCTGCGAGGATAGGACGATGCGATGCCGTACATATAATGACAACGGGGGAATTGATGTATATCAATCCCCTGTTGTTTTTTATTTATATACAGTTTAAAATATAGTAAATAGTAACAGGATGCTTTGGTTTGGCATTGAAGTTAATCAAAGTTGAGGTGAATTCTTATGGAAATGGAACGAATTAACGATAACACTATTCGGGTCATGATTGAAAATGAGGACCTTCAAGACCGCGGGACTTCGGTTCGTGATTTGCTCAGCGATCGTAATAAAATTGAATCTTTCTTTTATAACATTTTATCTGAAATTGATACAGAAGAGGATTTTGTTGATAATGACAAAGTTTCTTTTCAAGTTTTGCCTAACCAAAATGGCTTGGAATTATTTATTTCCCGTCTTGATGATCAAGACGCTTTAAATGATTTGTTAGCAAACATTGTTGGTGAGCGTAGTGATGATGATAATGATGTCGTTAACCAAGAAGCAATTGACGATGTTTCATTTGAGCAAAAAATGGCTTTGATGGCGCATGATGATGAAAAAAATGCTGTAAAGAAGAGTGTTGATGGTCATATTGATGTTGTTGAATTAGCTGATTTTGATTTGCTTTTGTCACTTTCAGACCGGTTAGAAACATTTACTGGCGATAATAGTGCCTATTTCTACAAGGGTCACTATTACTTAGTATTGGATTCAACGAAGATGTCGCTGACAGCTGCTGAATACAATACTTTGTCTGCCACGATTGTTGAGTTCGGACGTTATGCTAAGTTAAATGAGGCTGTTTTGTCAGAACATGGTAAGGCTCTGTTCGAAAATCAAGCAGTACAATCATTGAACCAACTGTTTTTAGCTGAATAAAATGACTGATGGAAAATCTGAAAAGATTTTCCATTTTTTATGTCTTAGTGTGAAATTGTTGGATGAATGAATTTTTGATTGGTCGTTAACAGTCAATCCTTTTTCTAAAATAGATTTTCTTCCTGCTCTGTTATCAGGTATAATAGCAGTATCATTATTTAGCATTGGAGTGCATTTTCATGAATATCTTGCTTGTTATCACCTGGGTCTTAGTTATTTGGTTTGTTTTTTATGTGGTTAGTGCCCTTGGCACGCGCATCATGGCTAAGCAACGGGGAACTGTCTTAAAGGCAGAAGACTTTATGGCACAGCAGGCAGAAAACCACGGTCAATTGGTTGATGTCCGTGACAAGGAGCCCTATAAGCGTAATCACTTAAGGGGAGCTCGAAATATGCCAGCATTGACTTTCTCACAAGGAAAGTCTGGTTTGCGCCAAGATATGCCGGTTTACTTGTACGGGGATACATTATCTGGTGCAAGCTCTGTTGCACGTCATCTTCGCAAGGAAGGGATGGCTAAGAGCCAAATTTTCTTAATGGCTGGTGGCTACCGTCAAGTGACGGAGCAAAAGAAGAGCTAAAAAAAAGAATCGCTTAGCGATTCTTTTTTAGTAACTATTAGAAGCGTGATTGATGAGCGGCAACTGATTTGCGAATTGCAGCACGGGAAACCTCTTCATAGTTTTCTTGTTCTTGTTCTTTTGGCTCTTGGACCAATTTCTTATAGCCAAAGCCGGCTGAAAGAACGGCTAGGGCTGAGCCAAGCACGCCTGTGGCCAAGCCAAATTTAAAATCTTTTTTCATCCTCAATCTCCTTTCCATCTTTTCTTAACATTATCGTTGAAATAAAAGACTTTGTAAATCCCTATTTGTAAAATGGAGGTAGAATATGGCAATCCCAGTAATTGTAATTGCAGGACCAACTGCTTCTGGTAAATCAGATTTGGCTATCCAGCTAGCTAAAAGGTATAACGGTAACATTATTTCGGCTGATTCTTTGCAGGTCTACCAGGGGTTAGATATTGGTACAGCCAAAACACCCATTCAAGAACGTGAAGGGATTCCTCATTATTTGCTTGATGTGGCAGATAAAACTGTTGATTTTTCGGTGGCTGATTTCCTCTCATTGGCAGATCAGGCAATTTTAGAAACGGTTAATTCAGGGCGAGTCCCAATTGTGGTTGGTGGGACCGGTTTTTACGTCAAAGCACTGCTGGGTTTTCAGTCATTGGATTTTGCCAAATCAGACGAAGACGAGGTTCGAGAAGATCAGAAAAAACCTTTAGAGGAACTGCAAGTCAAATTGAGGCAATTGGCTGACGAGAAATTATTGAATCGAGTTGATCTGCAAAATAAGGAGCGGGTCATTCGAGCAATTCAAATCGCCCGTCACGGGCAAGCTAATCGGCCTAAGCGTCCAGACTATACTGGACTCATTTTGGCCTTAGATTGGCCAAGAGGGCTCCTATATGAGCGCATCAATGGTCGTGTTCAGCTTATGATAGATCAGGGGCTTGAGAAAGAAGCCAAAGGCCTATATGACCAAGGCGGTTTGAATCTGCAGGCTGGTCGTGGCATCGGCTATGCTGAATTTTACCCTTTTTTTGAGGGACAACAGACACTCTTAGAAGTTGTAGCAACCATCCAACAAAATTCACGGCGCTATGCCAAACGACAATTAACCTATTGGCGTCATCAAATTCCGGGGTTACAATGGATTGATGGTCAAAACGCATGGACAATTGCTGATCAGAAAGTTGCTGATTTTTTGAAAGAATATAAGCAGTAAAAAGGAGTGGCAAATGGATTTTGCTCAGGCACTAAGCGATTTAAAAGATGGGAAAATTAATCATTTTGATGTTGATCCCGAAACTTTTCCTGCATTTCAGAAGGCCTGGTCTGCTTTTCCCTATCAAAACACAGTGAAGGGAATCGCTCAAAGAGCAGGAAAAGTGACATATATTCAGGCAAAATAGACTGTTGTAGTGATTAAAATATGCTACAATACTATTTAAGTAAACTATATTAAAAATGGCCGGACTCGGTTTTTTCGGGTGTCGACTTTAATTGAGAGGCAAAATCGTGGCATTATCATTTGGACAACATAACGTTGGTATTGACTTAGGAACGACAAATACTTATGTATACGTCGAAGGAAAGGGAATCGTTTTACGTGAACCTTCAGTTGTTGCACGTAACACTGAAACGCAAGAAGTGATTGCCGTTGGCTCTGAAGCCCGCGACATGCTCGGTCGTACGCCTGCAAGTATCGCAGCTATTCGGCCAATGCGTGATGGCGTTATTGCTGATTATGACACGACAGTTGCCATGATTTCTTATTATTTGAAGAAGGCTTTAGGAGGCCGCGTTGGTAAGCCATACGTGACACTTGGGGTACCTGCCCGTATTACGGCGGTTGAACGTCGTGCAGTGATTGATGCTGCCCGTGTCGCTGGTGCGCGTGATGCTTATGTCATCGAAGAACCATTTGCGGCTGCCATTGGTGCTGGTTTGCCAGTTATGGAACCAACTGGTTCAATGGTTGTTGACTTTGGTGGTGGAACCACAGATGTTGCAACGATTTCACTTGGTGGTATTGTTGCAGCTCGTTCAACTCGTTTTGCGGGCGACAAGCTCAACGAAGCAATTTCATCATTTGTCCGTAACAATAACAACTTGGCAATCGGTGAATCAACCGCTGAGCGTTTGAAGATTGAAGTTGGAAATGTTTCTTTGGAAGATGCCAAAATGATGGAACCAACGACGGCTCGTGGTCGTGACTTGCTGACCGGTTTGCCAAAGACTATTGAAGTTTCGGCCTATGACGTGGCAACGGCAATCCAAGACCCAATTAACGAAGTGGTTAACTCAATTCGTGAAACATTGGAGTCAACACAACCTGAAATTTCTGCCGATGTAATTGATCATGGAATGGTCTTGACTGGTGGCGGAGCACAATTGCGCGGTTTGTCAACTTTGATTGAAGGAATTACGAAGGTTCCCGTAATCGTGGCGGAAGATCCTTTGGATGCCGTCGTCAAGGGGGTTGGTGAATCATTGAAGTCTTTGGACGTTTTGCAACGAAACTAATAAGACAAGTTAGGTAAACTGCCAAAAAGCGTAGCGCTTGCGCTGCGTTTTTCTTTTCAAGGCAGTTGGTGTGAAAAGGATTATTCCATGCGTAAGTTATTTTCATCCAAAACGGCTGTGATTTTAATGGTCTCAGTCATGGTTATTGTTGGCTTGATTACCGGATCAAATTGGTGGGCCAATAAAACAAATACACCTCCTTTCTTTCAGCGAGCAATTAATGATATTACTGGTGGTATTTCACGCGTGATTGCTGTGCCAACGAATGCCATTGGGACACGGGCCAATTCAATTTCCAATTTGATGTCAACATTTGACGAAAATAAGAAATTAAAGGCTAAGTTAGACGGCTATGCGCAAAATCAGGTTAAGATGCAAACCTTGGAAGAGGAAAATAAGTCGTTGAAGAAGCAGCTTGGCTTGAAAGCGACGTTGACGGATTATGAAACAATTTCTGCCGTAACGATTGCTCGCTCGCCTACAACTTGGCAGTCACAGCTTGTGATCAATAAGGGTGCTAAATCAGGATTGAAGAAGGGCATGCCCGTCCTTGGTGATTCTGGCTTGATCGGTCGTATTTCAGAAGTGAATACGGTTAATTCGAAGGTGACGTTGATTTCTGATACGAGCGAGGATACAAACCGCTTTGCAATCACGGTTAAGGGTAGTCAAGGTGATGTTAACGGGATTATTACTGACTATGATGCAGATCAGAAATTGTTGATTATGGGTCAGGTCACTGAAAGTCAGACGATTAACCCTGGTGATACGGTTGTTACTTCAGGATTAGGTGGATCAATGCCGTCTGGTATTCTGATTGGTAAGGTGGCAAAGGTCACCACCGATGATTACGGTCTATCACGTAAGATTTATATTCAATCGAGCTCTGATTTGAGCAGTTTGAGTACCGTCTTAGTGGCCAGGACAGAGGTAGGGTCATAATATGACAGGTTGGCAATTTATTCGATTTCGGATTGTGTATCCGCTGATTTTAATTCTTTTGTTTTTCATCGATGGAAATATTATGTCTTCGTTTGGTGTTTTTTTACTCCATTCGCCTTTTCATATTATTCCAACGCTCACGTTGATTTGGTTTTTCTACGCCATCCAATTTGAGGCGACAAGCTTCGTGCCTTATTATTTTTATGTAGTCGTGTTTGGCTTACTTTTTGATGTTTATTATACGGGCATTATTGGAACCTATACGGTTGCCTTTTTGGCTGCCACGATTTTGATGGATAAGCTACGTCCCTATTTTGATGAACGCTTAATGTCTGGGATGCTTTTGCTATTGGTGGGCTTATTGACCTATCTTGTTGTGACTTATTTTGCCGGTTCAATGATTAATATTGCTAATTTGTCACTTTTTTCTTTTATCATTCAAGATGTTTTTCCAACAGCGGCTTTGAACTTAGTGTTGGCGGCTTTAGGCTATTACCCAACTTGGTCTTTGTATCAAAGATTAATTTAAGCTTGCTTTTTTTACCGGGCCAGGGTTATAATGGCCTCAATTAAAACGTTGACTAGACGAGTAGCTAGCAAATTCTTTTCAGGAAGCTTACGGCAATTGAGAGTAAGCAGGAATTGTTGGTGAACCACACCTAGGAGTGTGCTATTGAACCTTGAGTAGGTAGCATCGGCTGTGCCCGTTATCGCACCGGTTGTTAGGAAACTAACACCACGAGGTTTCTTTAGTAATAAAGAAACAACGATGAGGTGGGACCGCGTCTATTCGCCCTCTAAGTGCTTAGCACTTAGGGGGCTTTTTTATTTCCCATCGTTTTAATAGTTTGACAGTGAAAGTGGGGAAATCCTGATGAAATATTTTTTTGAAGTACTACCAAGCATTGCCTCTGGCTTGCAAATGACCCTGGGGGTCTTCTTTATTACAATCATTGGCTCAATTCCGTTGGGGATTTTAGTATCTTTGGCAATGCGATCACCATACTTTAGTGTTCGTTGGTTGGTAAACGGCTATATTTGGTTGATGCGGGGAACGCCACTCTTATTGCAGTTGATTTTTATTTACTATGGCTTATCAATGGTTGGCATTTCCTTCTCACGGTTTGATGCCGCGGCCTTTGCCTTTATTATTAACTATGCCGCTTACCTGGCAGAAATTTTCCGTGGTGGCCTTCAAGCCATCCCACAGGGACAATTCGATGCCGCCCAGGTTTTGGGCTTGAATAAGGTGCAAACTTTTTTCAAGATTATCTTGCCACAAGTGATTAAAATTGTGGTGCCATCATTTGGAAATGAAGTTGTTAACTTGGTCAAGGATACGTCTTTGATTTATGTGATTGGATTGGGCGATATCTTGCGAGCCGGTTCGATTGCAGCCAGCCGAGACGTTTCATTGGTACCATACTTAATTGTTGGCTTGATGTACTTGGCCATGGTAGCAGTCGTTACGATTGTCCTACGCCGTAGCGAGAAGCGCTTGAGTGCTTGGAGGTAAGACTATGATTGCAATTAAAAATTTAACAAAAGCCTATGGCGATAATGTGATTTTTAAAGACTTATCACTGACGATGGCTGATGGTGAAATCCTAGTAGTTGTTGGGCCATCCGGTTCCGGTAAAACAACTTTCATTAAGACCTTAACCGGTTTAGAGGATGCTAGTGCTGGTGAGATTGATTTAAACGGCCAGGCTTACCAAGTTGGCGATTCTGCCTTGGCAGCAAAGATTGGACTGATTTTTCAGGACTTTAATTTATTCCCACATTTGACAGTCAAGAAGAATTTGACTTTGGCACCGATGACAGTCAAGAAAATGTCCGAGAAGGAAGCAAATCAGAAGGCTGACGAGTTGCTTTCAACTTTAGGATTGACGGACCAAGCTAACTTATATCCTTACCAGTTGTCTGGTGGTCAAAAGCAGCGAGTAGGCATTGCTCGGGCACTTGCGATGGATCCACAAATTATCGCTTATGATGAGCCAACCTCAGGTCTGGATGAAAAGACCACTGACCAGGTTAGCCAGGTGATGCTAGCCTTGAAGAAGGCTGGGGTTACTCAATTAGTCGTGACCCACGATTTGCCATTTGCCGATAAGGTGGCGGATACAGTCTTTGACTTTGAAAAGGAGGTCCAGCGCTAATGATTACGATGAAAAAGAAAATCATTGTTAATACGGCTGTGATTGTGGTCTTTCTGGCCGTGGTGGCTGGTTGTGTTGCCTTTCTTTCCAAACCTAAGTCAGATAATGATGCCAACACCAAAGACAATTGGACCAAGATTCAGCAGGAAAAAGTGATTACGATTGGTTTGGATGATACCTTCGTTCCAATGGGTTTCCGGGATTCTTCTGGAAAGTTGGAAGGATTTGATATCGATTTGGCTGATAAGGTCTTTTCTGATTTGGGCATCAAGGTTAATTGGCAACCAATTGATTGGTCCATGAAGGAAACTGAGTTAAATACCGGTAATATTGATGCTATTTGGAACGGCTATACCAAGACACCTGCTCGAGCAAAACAGGTTGCCTTTTCACAGGTTTACCACAAGGTAGCTCTTTCCGTTGTTGTTAAGAAGGGCCAGGGCATTAATAAGTTTTCTGATATGTCCGGTAAAGTCTTGGGCGTTCAAACCGGTTCTTCTGGTGAATCGTCATTGAACGATCAGCCCAAGGTTTTGAAGCAGTATATTAAGGGACAAAAGCCAGTTGAGTATGACACCTTTGACAAGGCCTTTACTGATTTAAACGCTAATCGGATTGATGGCCTATTGGTTGATGAGGATTACGCTCGTTATTACATTAACCACCAGGCTAACCCAGCGGATTATGAAATCTTAAAGGGGGACTTCCCAGAAACGGAAGATGTTGTTGGTTTCCGTAAGGGTGATATTGAACTCAAGGAAGCAGTTAACAAGGAATTGACGAAGTTAACTAAGAGCGGCTTTGTTTCAACTTTGGAAAATAAGTGGTTTGCACAAAATTAATTGAGAAAGTATTAAAAACGCCTACGGGCGTTTTTTCTTTGGCTAAAACCGAGTAAGATGGTTATATGATAAAAAAGACGATGGTGGCGCCTGGCGTCCAGCTGGCTTACCAGCCAACTAAGCAATTTAAAACAATCCATGTTAATGTGACCTTTGCGACGAAGGCTAAGAAGGCTATTGCGACCAAACGGGCGCTCTTGTCCTACTTGATGGCAGTCTCTTCGAAGGCGTTTCCAGACCAACGAACGGTTTCTTTGGCAATGATTGATGCCTTTGGGGCTAACTTTCAAACAAAGGTGGCAACGCTTGGCGATTTGGACCTTTTAACGGTTTCGATTCAATTTATCAAACCGGGTCTGTTACCAAATTCAAATCAGCTTTTGGAGCAAATTTTAAATTTTTTGCAAGCAATGCTCTTTGATTTTGATTGGGAAAGTGACCAAGCCCAAACAACGTTTAATCAGGAGCGACAGAACTTGAGGCAAGCGATTTTAAGTCGCCAGGATGATAAGGTGGCGTTTGCTTTGGACCAATCGCGTGAGTTAACCTTTGCCGATGCTGCTGTCCGGGAATCAATCTTAGGATCAATTGAGGAATTGGATCAACTGACTTTACAGGATGTTCAGCGGGCACAGCAAGAGCTGTTAGCCGAAGATCAAGTCGTGATTTCGGTTGTCGGGGACTTAGAGTTTGATCAATTGACAAGGCAGTTATCTGCTTGGCCTTGGGCTGATATTGGTCGCAAGGAAAAGAGTGCTGTTGACCAGAACTATTCAGCGCAGATTCCCCAGTTGTTAGCTGCCGGTCAAAGAAAGCTTGTAAAAAAGGTAGACTGGCAACAGGCAGTTTTGGTGCAAAATTTTCAGGTGAAGGGTCTGTCCCTACACGATAATGGTCCACGTTATTATGCAACTTTAGTGTTGAACACAATCTTTGGTGCTAGCCCAGCCAGTCTGCTTTTTACTGAGGTCCGAGAAAAAAATAGTTTAGCTTATAATATTTCGTCGCGCTTTCAGCCGGACTTAGCGATTTTGACCGTTGTGGCTGGTTTTGATTTTGACCAGGTTGATTTGGTTGAAGAACTGATTCAGGTTCAACTGAAGACATTGGCTGCAGGCCAGATTGCAGCAGAAATGCTTGAGAATGCCAAGCAAAGCTTGAAAAATGAGTACTTAATTCGCCAAGATTTCCAGACTTATCTGGCTGTTCGTCAGGCTGATCGTTTCTTGCGTCAGGCCAAAGAGGGTACTACTGATTTTCTATCCGCAATCGATCACGTATCAGTAGCGGATGTGCAGGATGTTGCCAAGGACTTAATCTTGCAAAGCCGCTTTGTTCTGGCACCTGGGGAAAAGGGGGAATCTTTTGGAAACAAATGATCATGAAGAACAGCCCTTCGTTTTTCAAACGAAAGAGGGCCTGACGGTTAATCTGATTAAAAAACCGGGTTATCACCAATTTTTGGCGGCCTTGACTGCTCGTTTTGGGTCGTTAACGACGGCGATGACGGTGAATGGTGAACAACAGGTTGCTATTCCTGCCGGCACTGCACACTTTCTAGAACATAAAATCTTTGATAAAAAAGATGGTGACGCTTTAATTCGCTTTACGGAGCTGGGAGCTGATGCCAATGCCTTTACTGGTCCAAACCAAACAACGTATTATTTTACTGCTACTAGCCAAATCCTAGAAAATTTGGCTTGGCTAATGAGCTTTGTCCAAGATCCTTATTTTACGAAAGAAAAAGTCGTTCGCGAGCGGGGGATTATTGAGGAAGAAATTAAGCTTTATCAGGATGATCCGGCTTGGCAATTGTACCAGGGAATTATCGGACTACTGTACCCAAAATCAGCGTTAAGCCAAGATATTGCAGGAACCAAGGACAGTCTGCAAGAAATTACTCCTGATTTGCTCTATCAAATTCATGCTGGCTTTTACCAGCCCCAAAACTTAGTGTTAACCGTTGTTGGCGACTTTGATATCAATGAATTAATCGCTTTTATTAAAGAGCAACAAGAACAAATCAGTAGTCAGACAGAAACTGTCTTGGTAGCAAAAGAAGATTTGGCAAAACAGGTGACCTTTGCAGCACGAAAGGAGCAAGGACTATCGCTAGAAAAAGGGGCCTATGGTCTTCGCTTACCAAGTCGCCTTGAGGATATTTCAGGAATTGAACGTGTTAAAGAAATCCTATTAGGCGAACTGGCCTTGGACTTAGTATTTGGTGATCAAACGGGGTGGTTCCAAGACGCTTATGAAAAAGGAATCTTCGGTGATGATTTTGATTATGAGTATAGTAATTTTGGCGCATACCAGTATTTAACTTTTTTTGCAGATGGTGAAAATCAAGATCAGGTTCAAGAATATTTGCTGAAAAGACTAGCAGAAGCACCCTCTATTTTAGCTGAAAGTCAGACTGATTTTACCCGGTTGCAAAAAGCTTTGGCTGGGCAAACTTTGGCTAGCCAAAATCGCCCGGATCGCCTTGGTTTAGACGAGGATTTAGCCTTGTATGGGGTATCACTATTTGATAAAATGAACATAATAACACGTTTTTGCTTAGATGATGTTGTCCAGTGCGGCAAACGGCTTTTTGAAGGTGGTCGTTTGACTCGCTTAGTATTAGAAAAGTAAGAGAAAAAATGGCTGAATATTTAGCAAGTGAAGTTAGTCAACAGTTACGAGAAGCACGATTGGAAAAGGGTTATACAATCGACCAATTGGCCGAAATGACCAAAATCCAACCCCGTTTCTTACAAGCGATTGAAGATGGTGAACAGGATGTCTTACCTGGTCAGTTTTATGCTCGGGCATTTGCTAAGCAATTTGCTGAAGCTGTCGGTTTAAACCCTGATGACCTTTTTGATGAAGTTCAATTTGACCCACAGGTGACTAGTGATTTATCTCATGCACACCGTGATGAAGACGGTGTCGTTCGAGCAGGGGTTAATAATTCAGAGGCCTTTAAGTCACGTTTTCGTGGTTTTATCCCAAGAATTTGGATAGCAATTATCGTTGTTGCCATTTTGCTGGTTGCTTGGTTTGTGGTAACACGGGCAAGTTCAGGCTCTAATTCATCTAACGGTGGCAACCAAGTTGAGGTTGCATCGTCATCGGTACCACAGTCATCATCGTCATCAGTGGTTTCCTCTTCAAGTGCTAACGGTGGTATTAACCTCGGAACTGCAACCACGAACACGGCTCAGTTGACAACCACCTATACTGTTAGCGGACAATTGGCCAATACGCATACCATTGTTGCTAAGGGCCAAAATGGCGGTTCGATGTTTAAGGTAACTGATGGAACCGGTAAGGTCTTATACAACGCTTGGTTGAACCAAGCTGATGAAAAGAGCGTTGAAATTCCAGCCAATACGGCGATTGTGAATATTCAAGTTTCGCAGGTTAGCCACGTTAACTTAACGATTAACAACCAACATATTGATTTACCAAACTTGCCAACGAACCCAGCTCCAACGACTTGGAACGTTGTCTTGAATTTGAATAAGTGAGAACAAAATGAACCTACCAAATAAACTAACGGTCTTTCGAATCATCTTGATTCCAGTTTTCATGCTCCTTTTGATTTTTTCAAAAGGCTCAGCAGTTGTGAATACTGATTTAGACTTGACCTTTTCATGGGTCCTGGCAGCCATTGTCTTTGCCGTTGCTTGTATTACTGATTTCTTAGATGGGCAAATTGCTCGTCGAAAGCACTTAGTAACCAACTTCGGTAAATTCTTTGATCCATTAGCTGATAAGCTGTTGGTTATGACTGCTTTGATTTACCTGACCGCCTTTCACCAAGTTTCAGCTTGGGTTACAGCAGTCATTGTTATCCGGGAGCTAGCAGTAACTGGTTTGCGAACTCTGGTTGTTGAAAACAATGGAGCAGTCATGGCTGCTGCCTGGCCAGGTAAGATTAAAACATTTTCCCAAATGTTTGCCATTTTCTTCCTCTACTTAAAGGATTGGCCATTTGCAATTGTGAATTTTCCAATCGGTCAAGTCCTCTTGTATATTGCCGTTTTCTTTACAATTTATTCAGGAATCGAATATTTCTGGAAAAGCCGCGCGGTTTTTGCAGACGGACTATAAGCGCTTTAAGCGCTTTTTTCGTCCAATTAAATAAGGTCAAAAATGATGCGAACAAATGTTCGTAAAAGCCCTTGCATTTTGTTGAAAAAGTCCGTACACTGTTGATAGACATTTAAGGAGTATCAAGCATGGTTGCAAAAAAGACAAGCGATGATAACAAGAAGGACGGCCGTCAGGCTGCCCTAAATGAAGCTTTAAAGAAAATTGAAAAAAACTTTGGAAAGGGTTCAATTATGACGTTGGGCGATAACGCCTTGACGCAGGTTGAAACTTCGCCATCAGGGTCTGTTAAATTGGACGTGGCTCTGGGCGTCGGAGGATATCCAAAGGGACGGATTATTGAAGTTTACGGGCCTGAATCATCAGGTAAGACGACGATTGCCCTGCATGCAGTAGCTGAAATTCAAAAAAATGGTGGCACGGCTGCCTATATAGATGCCGAAAACGCTTTGGACGTGAAGTATGCTGAAGCTTTAGGTGTTAAAAAAGATGAATTGCTGCTGTCACAGCCGGATACTGGTGAACAGGGATTGGAAATTGCTGATGCCTTGGTTCAATCTGGTGCCGTTGACATGGTTGTAGTGGATTCCGTGGCTGCCTTGGTTCCTCGTGTGGAAATTGAAGGTGAAATGGGGGATGCTCACGTTGGTTTGCAGGCGCGGTTGATGTCTCAAGCTTTACGGAAGTTAGCTGGAACCTTGAACCGAACGGGAACGATTGCAATTTTTATTAATCAAATTCGTGAAAAGGTTGGCGTGATGTTTGGTAATCCCGAGACAACGCCTGGTGGTCGTGCCTTGAAGTTTTACTCGACCATTCGATTGGAAGTCCGTCGATCAACTCAAATTAAAGATGGTTCTGATGTGACTGGTAACTTGACCAAGGTCAAGGTTGTGAAGAACAAGGTTGCGCCACCCTTTAAGGTTGCCGAAGTTGATATCATGTATGGAAAGGGAATTTCACAAACTGGCGAAATTCTTGACTTGGCCGTTGACCAAGACATCATTGATAAGGCCGGTGCATGGTATGCCTATAATGGGGAACGAATTGGTCAAGGTCGCGAGAAGGCCAAGGAATATTTGGATGATCCTGAGCACGCTGCTTTGAAGGAAGATATCTATACACAAGTGCGAAATGCTTATGGTATTGGCGATGAGCCAGCCGTTGATGCCGGTCCTGACGAAAGTGATAGCAAAAGTGCAGAAAATCACGATAATGACGGGCTTACTGACGAACCTATTATTTAGAAATAGTAATAATAAATTAATATTAAAAAGCGTTATAAAACGCTTTTTTTTGTTATAATGTGTTTGTTCTTAACTGAAGTGAATGATTCATTTTCACACAAATTATTCGGATTAGTTTGGAATAGATACTTGTTGTTGTAGGATAATCTTTTGCACCCAGTTGGGAGAAGAGGAATCATGCAAAGATCGCATCGCGGGTCATGGATAGTGGCCTCTGTCGTCGTTGTACTTGCTATTATCTTGGGAATTGCCTATCAAAACCGAGACAAGCAAGCCAACACCGCACCCATTACTGCAGTTGGTTCAACTGCACTGCAACCTTTGGTTGAAGCTGCCGGGGAGGACTATCAACGTTCTCACCCTGGTGTCTCCATTACCGTTCAAGGTGGTGGAAGTGGTACGGGTCTGTCACAAATAGCGCAAGGAGCTGTTTCCCTTGGAAACTCAGATCTCTACGCTGAAGAAAAGAAGGGGATTGATACAAAGAATTTAGTTGATCATCGAGTCGCAGTCGTTGGAATTGCGCCAATCATTAATAAGCAAGCCGGTGTCAAAAATTTGACACTAGCACAGTTGACCGATATCTTTACCGGTAAAATTAAAAATTGGAGTGAACTGGGCGGAAAAGACATGCCAATCGTGCTAGTTAACCGTGCCGCCGGTTCCGGAACTCGAGCTGCTTTTGAAAAGTGGGCTATGGGTGGCAAAAAGAGTGCTTCTGCACAAGAACAAGATTCATCAGGAATGGTCTTGTCAATTGTTAAAAGCACTCCGGGAGCTATCTCTTACGTTGCCTTTGCTTATAAGTCAAATGATGTTGTTCGGGCAAACATTAATGGTGTCGCACCTACCGATGCCAATGTTGAAGATGGGGCTTACCCTATCTGGTCATATGAACACATTTACACGAACGGCAAGCCAACAGGTGAAGTTGCTAAGTTCTTGGATTTCTTTAATTCAGATCGTGTACAGAAAACGTACGTGCCAAAGTTGGGTTACATCTCAAACTCAAATATGAAGATTGAGCGTGACCTGCATGGTAACATTACCGCTAAGCAGAAGGGGTAAGGCAGACAATGGATCTTATTACCGAAAAAATTAAAAAAACTTCGTTGTCAACCAAGCAAGACCGATTTGGAAAGTTTATCTCGGCTCTTGCCTTAATTCTAATCACTGCGGTGGTTGTCTTAATTTTCGGCTTTGTTATCACTCGGGGGTTAGCCACCTTTACGACCAATAAAGTTTCAGTTAGTAAGTTTCTCTTTGGAACGAATTGGAATCCGAGTGTTGTTGACCCTAAGACTGGTCAGCCAGGAATTGGCGCATTACCGCTTATTACTGGTTCTCTTGCGGTAACCGTTTTGGCTGCCATTATTGCTACGCCATTCGCAATTGGAACAGCAGTCTTTATGACTGAAATTGCTAAGAAACGTGGTTCTCGTATTATGCAACCAGTCATCGAATTGTTGGTTGGAATTCCTTCCGTTGTTTATGGTGTTATTGGTTTGGCCGTTGTGGTTCCAGCTGTTCGTTCAATTTTTGGCGGAACCGGTCTTGGAATTTTGTCAGGAACAATTGTTTTGTTCGTCATGATTTTACCAACCATTACTTCTATGACTGTCGATGCCTTAAAGGGCGTTCCTCGCTATTACCGTGAATCAGCCTTGGCAATTGGAGCCACACGTTGGCAGATGATTTATAAGGTGATTTTGCGGGCAGCAACACCAGGAATCTTGACAGCCATTGTCTTTGGAATGGCTCGTGCCTTCGGTGAAGCTTTGGCTGTTCAAATGGTTATCGGAAATGCGGCCAAGATGCCAGGTTCTCTGGTTTCACCAGCAGCAACCTTGACCTCCGTTTTGACGATGGGAATTGGAAACACGGTCATGGGTACGTTGCAAAACAACGTCTTGTGGTCATTAGCAATGATCTTACTTCTAATGTCTCTTGTCTTTAACCTCTTGATTCGCTGGATTGGTCGAAAAGGAGAACTGAAGTAATGAAAGCAAAAACTGCTGATAAAATTGCTACAGCCGTGATTTACGGAATCGCTGGTTCAGTAGCGTTGGTGCTGGCAGCAATGCTAGCCTTTATCTTGGTTCGAGGATTGCCTCATTTATCATGGCACTTCTTGACTGCACAAGCTCGGTCATTTGAAGCTGGTGGTGGAATTGGCATTCAGTTGTTCAATTCTTTCTATCTCTTGATTTTGGCTATGCTGATTTCATTCCCAATCGCTCTTGGAGCGGCTATTTACTTGAATGAATATGCCAAGCCAACGGTTTGGACGTCAATGGTTCGTACAGCAATCGAAGTGATGTCATCATTGCCTTCTGTTGTTGTTGGGTTGTTTGGATTCTTGATTTTCGTTGTGAAGTTGAAGCTTGGTTTCTCCATTATTTCTGGGGCCATTGCATTGACATTCTTTAACTTGCCAATCTTGACCCGTTCAATCGAAACATCATTGAGCCAAATTCCAAACCTGCAACGTGAAGCTGGAGCGGCTTTGGGTCTTTCACGATTTGAAACAGTCATTCATATCATCTTGCCAGCAGCGGTACCATCCATTGTGACAGGAGTTGTGATTTCTGCGGGACGTGTCTTCGGTGAAGCTGCTGCATTGATCTTTACAGCTGGTCAATCGGCACCTTCATTGGACTTTGGTGACTGGAACCCATTTAACTTGGCATCACCATTGTCACCTTTCCGACCAGCCGAAACTTTGGCCGTGCACATTTGGAAGATTAATTCGGAAGGAATTATGCCGGATTTATCACTTGTGTCAGCGGGAGCATCAGCGGTTTTGATTATCGTGGTATTGCTCTTTAACTTTAGTGCACGTCGCTTGGGAACACTTCTCTATAAGAAGTTGACAAAATCGTGAGGTTAGCATGACAGATAAGAGTCAAGAATTAAAGCCAGTATCAGATTTTATTCCTGAAAAGGCACCGGAACGCTATATCATTCCAATGGAGGATGATAAGCATGAAATTGCCCTTTCAACTGAAAACTTGCAAGTGAGTTATGGCGATAACCTTTCCCTAAGTGAAGGGGATTTGCGTTTTGAACGCTACAAGATTACCTCTTTGATTGGAGCATCTGGGTCAGGTAAGTCAACGTTTTTGCGGTCATTGAACCGGATGAACGATGGTGTTGCCAATGTTACCGGCCATATTTGGTACCGTGGATTGGACATCAACTCAAAGGATATTGATGTCTATGAAATGCGTCGCCACATTGGAATGGTTTTCCAACGGCCAAACCCATTTGCTAAGTCAATTTATGACAACATTACCTTTCCCTTGACTCGCCGCGGTAAGTATACCAAGGCACAGCTCGATGAGATTGTGGAAACAACGTTAAAGCAAGCTGCTTTGTGGGACCAGGTTAAAGATGAGTTGAACAAATCAGCGCTTTCATTGTCAGGGGGCCAAGCCCAGCGATTGGTGATTGCCCGTGCCTTGGCCTTAAAGCCTGATATCTTGCTGCTTGATGAACCATCATCAGCCTTGGATCCAATTTCTTCTGCTAAGTTTGAAGATACTTTGCTGGAGCTGAAGAAAAACTATACGATTATTATCGTGACGCACAATATGCAGCAAGCAGCCCGGATTTCTGACTACACGGCCTTTATGCACCAAGGTAAGGTAATTGAATACGATTTGACTCGTAAGATCTTTACCCGTCCTAAGGTGGAATTGACCAACGATTATATTTCAGGTAATTTTGGATGACAAAACAAAGCGAAACAATCTTACAAACTCGTAACGTCAAGCTCTGGTATGGAGACAAGGAAGCCTTACATGGCATTGATTTGGATTTTGCCAACAAGGGCATTACTGCCTTGATTGGCCCATCTGGATCGGGTAAGACAACTTACTTGCGAGCCTTAAACCGGATGCATGATTTGGAAGAAAATGTCACTGTGACGGGTTCTTTCAACCTTCTTGGGAAGGATATTTATGCGCCAACAACGGATACCGTTGATTTGCGTAAGCGCGTTGGAATGGTTTTCCAACAGCCAAATCCATTTCCATTCTCCATCTACGACAACGTTGCCTTTGGCCTGCGTTTAGCTGGAGTGAAGGATAAGAAGACTTTGGACCAAGCAGTAGAGGAGTCATTAAAGGCAGCCTCTATCTGGGACGAAGTGAAGGATGAATTGAATAAATCAGCTCTTGGTCTTTCTGGTGGACAACAACAGCGTGTTTCAATTGCCCGTGTTTTAGCTACAAAGCCGGACGTATTGTTGCTCGATGAACCAACATCAGCTTTGGATCCCGTTTCTTCTCACAACATCGAAGAAACTCTGCTGTCACTCCGTGACCAATATGCCATGATTATTGTGACCCATTCCTTATCACAAGCTTCACGAATTTCTGATAAGACGGCTTTCTTCCTTAGTGGAAACTTGGTCGAATTTGGGGACACTCGTAAGATTTTCTTGGAGCCCGAGAAAAAGGAAACTGCCGATTATATTTCTGGTCGCTTTGGATAAAAAGTGACTGGATGATTGGTTAGTGAAGCCCATCGTTCAGGCTGTTCAAAAAATATCTTTGCTTTTAAAATGCCCTACTGTTATTAGAGAAAAACAGGTTACATGAAAGGAATTTGTCATGCGTCGATTATTTGATGAAGAATTAGCTGATTTGGATACTTCTTTTACGGAAATGGGTGAACAGGTTGCCAAGACCATTCAGGAATCTGTTCAGTCCTTTATTAAGCACGATCGCGATGGTGCCCACAAGATTATTGATCATGATTATAAGATTAATGAACGGGAAGCCGCTTTGGAAAAGAAGTCATTTGAAATGATTGCTTTGTACCAACCGGTGACAACTGATTTGCGTGAAATCGTGACGATTTTGAAGGCCGTTTCTGTTTTGGAACGAATGGGTGACCAGGCACGAAACATTGCTACGTCAACCATCCGTGTTAAGGGAACGAAGCACATGAAGGCTGTTGAAAAGCAGTTGGGTGAAATGGGTGAATTGGTTGCCTCAATGGTTTCAGAAGTCATGGGTTACTACGTGAAGAACGATGCCCTGGGTGCTGAAAACATCGCGACCAAGAACCACCAGTTGTCGAATGCAGCCGCTCAGATTCGAACTGATTCCGTCAATGGAATGAAGGAAGATTCTGAATTGGTTGATTCAGCAGCTGACTACTTAGTGATTGCCGGTTACATCAAGCGTATTGGTGACTATACAACCGACATCGCTGAATGGATTGTTTATAAGCGTACGGGTAAGATTATTGAATTGAACCCAGGCTATAACTACTTTATCTAATTTGAGAGAAATCTAATTTGATAGAGCAAAAGGGACCCTTTGGGTTCCTTTTTTTGTGGTAGGAAACTTTGTTATAATAGAAGGTAGGAAATAAATTTACTAAAGGAGGGCTTATGCGTTTTATCATGCAAGCGGCGATTAATATGGCTGTCTTTCTGGCCTGTGCGTTACTGTTTCCAAACGGTTTTGTTTTAGCGAACATGATGACCGCTTTGGTGGCAGCAGTGCTGCTCGCCTTATTGAATCGTTTGATCAAGCCCATCTTGGTCTTTGTTTCACTACCATTAGTCATCATCTCGTTAGGATTCTTTTTATTAATTATTAATACAGCGCTGCTAGAATTAACAGCACATATCATTCATGGTTTTGCCTTTGCCTCTTTTGGCTGGGCAATGCTGGTCGCAATATTGTTGACCGTGGCTAATTTCTTATTCATGGGTCAAACGAAGATTTCGGTGCGGAGGTAAAAAATGGCGCAAGCAACCGTAACAGTTAAAGACTTAGTTGATAACACTCGCTTAACAATTGTAGCTGGTCACGATTATTTAAATCGAGTGATTACTACTGCAGATATTTCTAGGCCAGGCTTGGAGATGACGGGGTACTTTACATATTATGCTCCTGAACGGGTGCAGTTGTTGGGAATCACGGAAACTTCTTTTTCAGACCGAATGAGCCATGACGAGTTATTGATGGTTTATCGGAAAATGGCTTCCAAGCAAACACCGGCCTTTGTGGTTTCAACGAACTTGCCAATTGCTGATGAATTGAAGCAAGCAGCAGAAGAGGCTCAGATTCCCATTTTAAACACTCGTTTGACTTCATCACAAATCTTGTCAAACATGACCTACTACCTTGGGGGTGAGTTAGCACCACGGCAGTCTGTCCATGGCGTTTTGATTGATGTGCACGGATTAGGAGTCTTAATTACCGGTGATGCTGGAATTGGCAAGACCGAATCCGCTCTGGAACTAATTCAACAGGGTAAAGCGCGTTTGGTTGCTGATGACCGTGTTGATATTCACCAAGAAGATGAGCAACGCTTGATTGGGCAACCATCGGAAGTTTTGCGTAACTTGATGGAAGTTCGTGGTGTTGGCATTATTGATGTTCAGCAGGTTTACGGTGCTGTTTCTGTCCGTTCTCATGCTTCAATTATGCTTAATATTCACCTATCAAATGGTAAAATTGGCGAAGAAAATTTTGATCGTTTGGGAAATGAGGATGATACCCTTGATATTCTCGGAGTCAAAATTAAGAAGATGGTTGTACCGGTGACACCAGGACGAAATACTGCCTCCGTTATTGATGCAGCGGCCGTTAAGTTCCGGACACAAAACATGGGCTATGATGCCTTAGAAACACTTGAGAAGCGGATGAGTGCCGCAATGCAAGTTAATGAAAAAGAAGATGAAGAGGCAAAAAAGCATGACTAAAGTCGCTGTTTTAGGGGCTGGTTCCTGGGGAACCGCCCTTGCCAATACAATGGCGAAAAACAACGTAGTTGTTAATATCTGGTCACACCGTGAAGACCAGGTTGATGAAATTAATGAGCACCACCAAAATGACCATTATTTACCTGGCGCAACTTTGTCAGAGAACTTATTAGCGGTTGCTGATATGAAGGTTGCTGTAGCGGATGCCGATGTTGTTTTAATGGTGGTACCAACGAAGGCAATTCGTTCCGTTGGAACCCAACTAGCAGAGGTTTTGCAAAATTTGGATCAACAAGTGATTTTGGCTCATGCCACGAAGGGGTTGGAACAGGGAACGCACTTACGGATTTCTCAAATGATTGAAGAGGTCGTGCCCAGCCAAAATTATTCATCCTTAGTCGTTATTTCTGGTCCATCACATGCTGAAGATGTGATTAAGGGTGATTTGACTGCAGTTTCTATTGGCGGCACTGACGAAGCCGCTACGATTGTTTTGCAGGAAGCGTTGGCTAGTGAAAACTTCCGACCATATACCAACCATGATTTATTGGGATCAGAGTTAGGTGGGGCGCTAAAGAATATTATTGCTTTGGGTTCTGGAATGCTCGTTGGTTTAGGCTACGGCGTCAATGCCCAGGCAGCCCTCCTGACACGTGGCTTGGTCGAAATGCGTGCGGTAGGTCAAAAAATGGGGGCTCGGCCCGAGACCTTCTTAGGACTAGCCGGCATTGGTGATTTAATTGTGACTGGTATGTCGTCAAACTCACGTAATTACCGTGCTGGTTTTGCCATGGGGCAGGGTCAGTCGTTAAATCAGGTCCAAGAAGAGATGGGCATGGTAATTGAAGGGGTGAATACCGTGAAGGCAGTTTATGAATACCAGCAGGCTCATCAGCTTGACTTACCCATTACAACTGCTTTGTATCAGGTCTTGTATGAAGGGGCTCAGATTGAAGAGCAAATTAAATTACTAATGACTCGCCCATTAAAAGCTGAAGATTGACCATATATTTGTTATAATAACAATAGAATACTTCGACGCCTTTGGCGTCATTAATGAAAGTAGGAAAGTATGAAACCTGTACGTAAAGCCATTATCCCGGCCGCTGGTTTGGGAACTCGTTTCTTGCCAGCCACAAAGGCCTTGGCTAAGGAAATGCTACCAATTGTTGACACACCAACGATTGAATATATCGTTCGTGAAGCCATTGCTTCTGGAATCGAAGACATTGTTGTTGTCGATGGAAAGTCAAAGCGTTCAATCGAAGACCACTTTGATTCAAACCCAGAATTGGAAAACAACTTGCGCGAAAAGAACAAGTTGGAATTGTTGAAGCTTGTCGAAGAGACGACTGATATCAACATGTACTTCATTCGCCAGTCACATCCAAAGGGCTTGGGTGATGCCATCTTAACAGCCAAGGATTTCATTGGTGACGAACCATTCGTTGTGCTCTTGGGTGACGACTTAATGCAAGATGAAGTGCCATTGACAAAGCAATTGATTGAACGTTATCACGAAACTGGTGAATCAACTTTGGCAGTTTTGGAAGTTCCTCATGATCAAGTATCTGAATACGGTGTGATTGATCCTGCCGCTAAGGTGAAAGAAGATGGTTTGTATCGGGTTAAGTCATTCGTTGAAAAGCCTCAGCCTGAAGACGCCCCTTCTGATTTGGCAATCATTGGTCGTTACTTATTAACACCTGAGATTTTCGAAGAATTGGAACAAACAAAGCCTGGTAAAGGTGGCGAAATTCAATTGACGGATGCCATTGATTCATTAAATAATCGTCAACACGTTTATGCCCATGAATTCAAGGGTGACCGTTATGATATTGGTTCTAAGATTGGTTTCTTGGAAACCAATATTGAATTTGGTTTGAAGCATCCACAAACAAAGGATCAGCTCCGCGCTTATATTAAAGAGCTTGCAGCTAAATTGTAAAATTCAGCAAAAACAAAAGAGGTGGTATACCTCTTTTTTGTTGGTTAAAATTAGACAAAAGAACAAATTCAAGGTACAATAGACGTCATAATAAAAAAGGAGGTTCCGTTTATCATGACAGAAGTCAAGCAATATGATGTTATCATCATTGGTGCTGGCCCAGCCGGAATGACGGCCGCTACTTATGCCTCACGGGCGGACTTAAAGACTGTAATGCTTGACCAGGGGATTTATGGTGGGCAGATGAATAATACTGCCGAAGTTGAAAATTATCCTGGTTATAATAGCATTATGGGTCCTGATTTGGCCGAAAAAATGTATGCTTCGTCAACGCAGTTTGGCGCTGAATACTCATTTGGCATGATTACTGGTGTGGAAGTTTTAGATAAAAATGAAAAATTGGTCCACACTGATATGGGTGATTTTCAAGCACCGGCTTTGATTATTGCGACTGGATCTGAACATATCCACTTGGGTGTTGACGGTGAGGAAGAATACCAAGGCAAGGGTGTCTCATACTGTGCTGTCTGCGATGGTGCCTTCTTTAAGGGTGAAAGCGTTGCGGTTGTCGGTGGTGGCGATTCCGCTGTCGAGGAAGGGCTGTACTTAGCTGATGTGGTTAAGGACGTTACGGTTTATGTTCGCGATAACAAGCTAAAGGCCCAGCCAATCTTGCAGCAGCGCGCAAAGAAGCAGGAAAACATGCACTTTGTCTGGAATACTGAAGTCACCGCTATTGAAGGGGATGGCGAGGCTGTTTCACAGTTGAAGCTGCATAACAACCAAACTGGTGAGGATCAGGTTGTTGATCAAAGTGGAATCTTCATCTATGTTGGTCTCAAGCCAAATACTCAGGTATTTGAAAATTTGGGAATTACTGATGACCGTGGCTGGATTAAGACGGATGACAAGATGGCAACCGCTGTTCCAGGTATCTTTGCTGCTGGAGACGTTCGTGCTAAGAACTTGCGTCAAATCACGACTGCTGTTGGCGATGGTGGTTTGGCTGGTCAAGAAGCCTATCAGTACGTTGCTGAATTAAAGTCAGAAGCATAAATAATAAATAAAATGATGACAAGAAGTCTGTTACCGAATGGTTTCAGGCTTTTTTCTGTGTCCCGGTGTTCTAATGAGCAATGACTAGTGAGGCTGTTTACGCGTATATGACCGATAGAAATGACTGGACGAATTAAAATAAAGCGATCTGAAAGAGCCTTAAAAGCTTGATAAAAGTAATGGATATTTTTCAACTGCCGATTAATCATAAATAGAAGATACAAAAAAGCCTCAACTACCGAATAGTAGTTGAGGCTCCCGATTTATGAATTAACCCTTGACGATTTCACAGAATTCCAAGGTTACACCATCTGGGGTGCGAACATTGAAGAACTTAATACCGTTATCCCAGAAGGGAAGGTGTTGTACTTCTGAATCAATCAAATCCAATCCTTGTTCCTTTGCTGCTACAAAGGCTGCATCAGCATCAGAAGTGTTCATTGAGATGTGGTTGATTGAACCGGGTTTGCCAGTTCCTTCATCAGACAACCACGTTTCAATAACGAGGTGACCGTACTTAAAGAATTTAACTGGGCCGCCTTCCTTAAAGTCACCGGTCTTTTCAAAACCGATGCTTGTCCAGAACTTTTCAGCGCGGTCCAAGTCGGCTGTTGGAATTCCAACGTGTTGAATGTCATCAAAATAATCAGTAAAGGCCATAATATAACCCGTCCTTTCAATTGAGGGAGACTATCTTAGTCGATAGCGATTCCCTGGTGCTTTAACTTGCTAAAGATACGTGTGTCTGCCCATCCAGTGATACTTCCCTGGAAGAGGAAGGCGAAGATGGTTCCAATACCATAGTTGGTAAAATCAGGAACCATAATCAAGGCGATAACACCAATAATGGTAGGTGGGATATAAGAAACCCACATGGCGATGCCGGCATTACCCTTGAAGTACTTGAATCGAAGAACCTGCATCAAATCATCAGCAGGGTGCAAAACGATGTTGGTCCGCTGATAAATTGAAATGGCAATCGCAATTAAGGAAACACCAAAGAAGTTCAAGAAAATGTAGAAGGCAACCATTGGCCAACTGTGAGCTTCCGGTAAGAGCTTTGAGAAAGCATTTGCAAAGACTGAAATCAAGGCCGAGAAAGGAACCATGAAAGCTAAGTTTCCAAGGAAACGCTTGATATCGATGCGGTGCTCCAAAACCATGTTCAAAACAGCGATTAACATACCAACCACGAAGAACACGATGGATAGTGTTGTACTATTACCATGTAATGAGTGGTTTAATCCATTTTGAGCAGCTGTCCAATAGGCAGAACCTAAAATTGACGGATGAATTTTTTGACTGGTAACAATTGTTAGCACGTTACCCATTGAGTTAATTACCAAAGAAAAAGCAAAGTAACTCAGGGCAGCGGTCCAAGAAATTGTCCGCTTTGCATTATTCATAAAATTTAGGCCTCTTCACCACCGATTTTAACAACGGCCTTAGAAACAACGCCTAAGCGACCGTTAACAAAATCGTCAACTTGGTTGTAATCCAATTCGTGTGACAACAATGGTTTAACGTTCAACTTACCAGATGAAAGCAATGCCAATGAGTCTTCGAATGCGTTAGGGTTAATGAATGAACCTTGGATAGTCAACTGCTTTTGGAAGACTTCATAAGTGTTCATTTCAAACTTAGCATCAGGTCCACCAACACCGAACATCAAAACTTGACCACCACGGGCAGCTGATTCGATGGCTGATTCTTGTGTTTGTGGCATACCAACAGCTTCGATTACAACGTCATATTCTCCAGCAGGGATCTTGTCGCCGTTCATAGTGTTGTATGTGTTCTTAACGTTGAACAAATCCTTGTTCATTTTCAACTTTTCGTCAACGATTCCGGCCAAGTCAACTTGGTGGATACCGTATGCCTGCAAGATTTGAACAAACAATTCACCCATGAATCCGTCTCCGATAACCAAAGCCTTTTGGTATGGTGATGGCTTCAACAACTTCATACCGTGGATGGCACATGAAATTGGTTCAACAATGGCTGCTGACTTCAAGTCAACGTTGTCAGGGATAGGGTAAACAACTGATGCAGGAGCTGCGAAGTATTCTTCGAAACCACCATCACGAGTTACTCCAATAGCAGACAAGTTTTCGCACAATTCAGGACGGCCAGTGTGGCAGAACTTACATTGTCCACAGTAGATGTTAGGGTCAACTGAAACGCGGTCGCCAACCTTAACGTTGGTAACAGCAGAACCGATTTCCTTAACAACACCTGAGTTTTCGTGTCCCAAAACGATTGGTGGAACAGCATCGGCTGATCCTGGTTCACCAGCATACAAAGCGTGGTCAGTTCCACAGATACCGGCAAAGGCAGTGTGAATCAAAACTTCGTCTGGCTTCAAGACAGGCTTTTCGATGTCCTTCAATTCCAACTTCTTCTTATCAGTTAACACTAAGGCTTCCATGTTCTGTTATCCTCCAATGAATAATTCCTTGTAACAACTTACACATACATAATAATATTTGCACAAACTTTTGTCAAGTGAAAAAGAAAACTTTTTCAAAACATTGATAACAGTACCTTTCAAAGACAATTATTTACTATAAGAAGTGAGCAAAGAAAACATTTCCCAGTCGGCCGCCTGGTTTTGCATTCTGCCATTTCCCGCCACCATTGTAGTACATCTTGATAAAAAATTTTATGCTGATTTGGCATAAGATTGGTTAAAAATTTTATGCTGATTTGGCATAAGATTTTTAAAAAAATTGTGTATGATAGAAAAAGTAAGCAATTGAGCGAATGAACGTTTAAAAAATTAGTATGATTTTACCTTGATATTCCTAGCATTTTACGCTTTGAAAGCAGACTTAGCAGGGGAAATAGCGTATGATAGACATAGGCTGTTTTTTATTTAGCCTTAATTTTATCAAGATAATATCAGTATTAACTTTTACTGATTATTATGTGCTGATTCATGAGTATCTTGCTAGCCTTCAGGGCAAATTCATGTACCCAAAGCGTGGACTAGTAGTGATATTCAGACAGACTTTTTTCTAAAGGAGTACCCTGACTGTATGGTTCTAGCTTTTGCTGCTGTGTCGGATTGGTTGACGCATATTAGTTCTGCGAATGCCAATTTTTCTGTAATTGAATTGTCAATTTTGTTCTTTTTGATTTTGATTGAAACGGGTGGAATTGTCACAGGGTTTATTCCGGCTGATGCGTTAGTAATGACGGCTGCGGGTTTTGCCGGCCGCCATCACTCTTTGGTTGAATTTGCTTTGTTGGTGGTGATTTTTGCGGTCGCCTCGATGATGGGTGATTCAATTAATTACTGGTTTGGTGCTTGGGTGATTAAGCAGATTGATAAAATCCCCTGGGTCGCCCGCCACGTAAACGGTGACTTTGCCGAAAAAATTTCAGCGAATTTAAATCCGAAGCGTTGGTTGCTCTTTATTATTTTGGGGCGCGTTGTTCCCTTTGTCAGGACAATCGTTCCGCTATCTGCTCACCGTTTGAAGTTACGGTTTGCGACTTACTTTCGGATGTCTGTTTTGGCATCCTGCCTCTGGGCAATAACTATGGTGACAATTGGTTATTATTTTGGCCACTTGCAGTTGCCAAGAGAAGTGACAATCACCGTCATTGTGTTAGCTGCTATTTTTGTATTGGCAGTGATTCGGTCGCTCAGATTTCGGCAAATTATTATTAAATTAATTACAAAACCTAGTCGAGAAAAGGAAGAGGAGCTTTAAGAATGACTTATCAAGATACTTTAGCCCGTTGGCAGCAAGCAGACTTACCTGCTGATTTGGCAGCTGAATTGAAGCAATTGAGTCCAGCTGAACAAGAGGATGCCTTCTATCAAAACTTACCATTTGGAACCGCTGGTATGCGTGGTCAAATGGGCGTTGGAACTAACCGCATTAATGTTGTGATGGTTGCCTTAGTTACGGAAGCACTGGCTGCTTACATTGATCAAAGCGGGGACGCTGCTAAAAAGGCAGGGGTAGTCATTGCCTTTGACTCTCGTCACCACTCAAAAGAATTTGCTCGGGTAGCAAGTCGCGTGCTATCAGCACATGGGATTAAGGTTTACCGCTTCTCATCATTACGTCCAACACCTGAATTGTCATTTTCCGTTCGGCATTTGAAGGCCTTTGCTGGCATCATGATCACGGCCTCACACAATCCTAAGCAGGATAATGGTTATAAGGTTTATGGAGCTGATGGGGGTCAAATGATTCCTGAAGCCGTTCAGGCCGTTATCGATGGAATGGCAGCGGTGGAAAATGAGTTTGCCATTGTACAAGACGAAACAGAAGCCAACGTTCAAGTAGTCGATGATGACTTGGATAATGCTTATTTGGCAGAGGTCAAAACAATTTCTGTTGACCGAGATTTGATTCAAAAAGAGGGAGCAGACTTGAAGTTTGTCTACACCCCTTTGCATGGAACTGGTCAGTATATTGGTGAAAAAGCGTTGCAGCAAGCAGGCTTTACCAACTACACAATCGTGAAGGAACAGGCGGAACTCGATGGCGACTTCCCAACGGTGAAGAAGCCCAACCCAGAAGACCCAGCCGCTTTATCATTGGCTATTGAATACGCCAAGAAGGAAGAAGCTGATTTGGTCGTGGCAACGGACCCTGATGCCGACCGGATGGGTGCTGCTGTTCGCTTGGCCGATGGCTCATATCAAGTCTTATCTGGTAATCAAATTGCTGGTTTGATGGTCAATTACTTGTTGGCCGCTAAGAAGAAAAATCAGACATTGCCTGAAAATGGTGCCATTGTAACGTCGATTGTTTCATCGCGCTTTGCTAGCGAGATTGCTAAGAGCTATGGCGTTGCTACCTTAGACGTGTTGACCGGTTTTAAGTATATTGCCGCCATGATTGACCGCTTTGAAGAGAAGAAGGATTATACGTACCTCTTCGGCTTTGAAGAATCATTTGGTTACTTAGTAAAACCATTTGCTCATGATAAGGATGCTATCCAGGCTTTGGTTTTGTTTGCCGAAATGGCTGCCTACTACAAGGAAAAGGGACAGAGCTTTGCGGATGGCTTGAAGAAATTGTACGAGCAACACGGTTACTTTGAGGAAAAGACCGTTGCCTTTGATTTCCCTGGTGTCAATGGTCATGAAGAAATGGCTGCTTTGATGACTAAGTTCCGCAACCAAAAGTTGGAAACGGTTGGTGATCAATTAGTTCTGGCAACCCAAGATTTTGCGAGTCAGAGACAAGTTGATCGAGCTGGAGCAGAGAAGAAGTTGCCACAGCCAAAGGCTAATGTGTTGAAGTACTGGTTAGCTGATGGTTCATGGATTGCGCTCCGCCCATCTGGTACGGAACCAAAGTTGAAGCTCTACATGGGTGTTGTAGCTGATTCGCAGGCCGAAGCGGATGCAAAGTTGCAAAACTTTGAAACTATGATGAAAGAAAAGATTAAGGCTTAATTTTAACGGGTATTTTTGGCCGTTGGAAGAAATGAGGCTAGCTTTTATTTATCGGATATAAGTAAGGTTGGAAAAGCCCCCTACTAGGGTGATTTTGGGATTACCCTTTACAGGACCACCCATCTTTTGTTATACTAATCTTTGGCTATAAGCCGTAATTAACGGTAATCCGCTGTGCGTTAGTCTAAGGACGAGTGTAAGATTAGCGATTAGGAGAATGACAATGCGTCAAAATAACATTTTAGAAAAGTTAACTTCAACCCAATTGCGGACAGATATTCCTGAATTCCGCGCTGGTGATTCAGTTCGTGTCCACGCACGAATTGTTGAAGGAACTCGCGAACGTGTTCAGCTCTTTGAAGGAGTTGTTATCAAGCGTAAGGGTGCTGGTATCCAGGCTACTTATACTGTTCGTAAGATTTCTTCTGGTGTTGGTGTGGAACGTACGTTCCCATTGCACTCACCACGGGTTGACAAGATTGAAGTAACTCGTTTGGGCCGCGTGCGTCGCGCAAAGTTGTACTACTTGCGTGCATTGCAAGGAAAGGCCGCTCGTATCAAGGAACGTCGTCTCGACGTTAAGTGATTACGGCAAAAAGCTTCCACATAGTGGGGGCTTTTTCTTTTTAAAAAAATCAGTTTTGAAAAGAAGGGGGAAGCCTGGCATGGCTGAATTTTTGCAAGCGGTTGATGACCGAAAAATTTTACATGTCGATTTGGATGCTTTTTATGCCCAAGTCGAAATGCGCGATAACCCTACCTTAAAGAAGGTACCTTTAATCATTGGTCGTGATCCTGATTTACACCATGGTCATGGGGTCGTGGCAACCGCCAACTACATTGCCAGAAAGGCCGGCGTTCATTCGGCCATGGGATCGATTGAAGCAAAGCGGCTTTGTCCCAACGCTGTTTTTGTTGCTCCTGATTTTGATAAATACCGATCAGTGTCAGCTCAGATTCATGGAGTCTTTGCCGAATTCACCGAGAAGGTTGAGCCAGTTGCCCTTGATGAGGCTTACTTGGACGTCAGTCAAAGCCCGATGGCGGGGGCAACATTGGCAGCCGAGTTACGGCATAGAATCTGGCAGGAAACGAAACTAACTTGTTCGGTGGGGGTTTCCTATAATAAGGTGTTAGCAAAGCTTGGGTCCGAACACCACAAGCCAAACGGAGTAACGGTCATTGGTGCCGATGTGGCACTGGACTTCGTGGCGGCTTTACCCATTAAGGATTTTCGTGGTGTTGGTAAGAAATCACAAGAAAAGTTTGAAAAATTAGGGATTCAAACGGGTGCTGATCTTCGGGCCTTAAGCCAAGACGAACTGCGGATCCACTTTGGCTCCTTTGGTGACCAACTGTATTGGCAAGCGCGGGCAACGCACTTTGGCCAGGTGAAAGACCATCGCATTCGGCAGTCAGTCGGAAAAGAGGGAACCTTTGAATTTCCCCTTCACGACCGGTCGGCTGTTCTGGCGACCTTCAAGGATTTAGCGACAAAGGTCGTGGCGAATATGGAGTCTAAACATCTGGTTGGTCGAACATTGAATATTAAGGTCCGTGATGATGACTTTAATACGCTGACCAGGTCGATTACACAGGCAAACCCGTTTCAGCTTGATTCTGATTTTTTGGCGAGAAAGGCGCAATCAATCTTTGATGACCTGTATCCAGATGACTTCGCCATTCGCCTGCTGGGGCTAACCTTTTCTAATGTCAGTCTACAAGCCTTTCAATCGTTATCGCTCTTTGATTATGATTGATTGGTCAAATCAGTGGTTTAATCTGATTTCAAATGCCCTGACAACGAATTTCGAATTTACGGTATAATAAAGAATAGTAATAAGAGTTGAAAGGGCGCATATGGCCAAAATTCACGAAGATATTTTAGAACAAATCAAACGTTACGATACCATTATTATTCACCGTCACCAACGACCTGATCCGGATGCTTACGGATCACAATTGGGCTTGCAGGCAATTTTGCAGGCATCTTTTCCTGAAAAGAAGATTTATGCCGTTGGGAAGGAAATTCCCGGGTTAGCTTGGATTGGGGATGGTCAGCCCTTGGCTGATGAGATTCCTGATTCGGCCTACAAGAAGGCCTTGGTCATTGTTTGCGATACAGCTAATGACCCCCGCATTGATGACCAACGCTGGCGGAATGGCTTGGAAATCGTTAAAATTGACCACCATCCCAACGTAGAACCTTACGGTGATTGGCAGTGGGTGGAGGATGAAGCCTCAGCGACTTCCGTCCTGATTTATCAATTTTATCAAGCCTTGGCTGACAAGGGCCTGAAGATGACGGAAAAGGCCGCACGGTACCTTTATATTGGAATTATCGGTGATACCGGTCGCTTTATGTATTCATTGGATAAAGAAACCTTTGATGTGGCCGGTGAGTTGATTACCTATGGCTTTGATTATCAAAAGATTTATAACGCGATGACGACTTTGTCGGAAAATGCAGTGAAGTTCTCGGGTTATGTGATGCAACATATTAACCTGTTGCCATCTGGTTTCGGCTACGTGATTCTTAAGCGAGATGTGATTAATAGCTTTGATCTGGGCAATGCAGGGACTTCTTTTGTCGTTTCTATTCCGTCACGGATTGACAAGGTCAAGGCCTGGGCAATCTTTGAAGAACAAGAAAATGGTGATTACCGGGTCCGCTTGCGGTCACGGTCGGTTGTCATTAACACGATTGCCCAAGACTTTGATGGTGGGGGTCACCCCATGGCTTCAGGTGCCTGGGCATACAACGAAGCGGATATCCAAAAGGTGATTGACCGGGTGGATAGCGCTTTAAAGGCAGACCAAGCCGATTAAATTTAAAGGATTTTACATGAAAAACACAAACCAACAATTTGGTGAATATAATTTAAAGCCGGAAGTGCTTTCAGCTTTAAAGGCGATTGGTTTTGACCAGCCAACGCCCATCCAGGCGCGCTTGATTCCAACAATCTTGCGTGGTGGGGATGTTGTCGGTCAGTCACAGACAGGGTCTGGAAAGACGCATACTTTCTTAGTACCAATTTTTAACGCTTTGCAACCAGAATTGAACCAAACCCAGGTGGTGATTACAACACCATCACGGGAATTGGCTGCTCAGATTGCTAAGGCTGCCCGCGAATTTGCAGAAAAGATGGAATTGGTGAAGGTTTCGATTGTCGAATATGTCGGTGGAACTGATAAGGCCCGCCAGATTCGTCAGTTAGAGAAGCACCAAGCACAAATCGTTGTTGGAACGCCAGGACGATTAAAGGATTTAGTTCAAAGTGGTGCCTTGGTGGTTAACCAAGTGCGGACTTTGGTTGTTGATGAAGCGGATATGACGCTTGACATGGGCTTCTTGAACGAAGTTGATTTCTTGGCTGGTGCGATGCCAAAGGACCTGCAAACGTTGGTCTTTTCAGCAACGATGCCAGAAAAGTTGAAGCCGTTCTTAAAGAAGTATTTGGACAATCCTGATTTCCAAACGATTCCAACGGAAGCGACGATTGCCGATACGATTGATAACTGGTTGGTGCCAACGAAGTCCAAGGATAAGGAAGAGGTTATCGATAAGTTGTTGACGATTTTCAATCCTTATTTGGCGCTGATTTTTGCCAATACGAAGGAGCGAGCTAAGGAATTGGCTGCACATTTACGTGGTCAAGGGCTCAAGGTTGCCGAAATTCATGGTGATATTCCGCCACGTGAGCGTCGACGAACGATGAAGGGTGTCTTGCACCTGGATTACCAATACGTGGTTGCTACTGATTTAGCTGCTCGTGGTATCGATATTGAAGGTGTTTCGCACGTTATTAATGATGGTGTGCCAGACGAATTAGAATTCTTCGTTCACCGTGTCGGTCGAACAGGGCGGAATGGTATGGCTGGAACTGCCGTAACTCTTTACGGACCTGATGAAGAAGACCGGATTGCTGAACTGGAAAAAATCGGTATCGAATTTGCTCATAAGCAGATTCGTGGGGATGAAATCGTGGCGGTCAAGGATCGTAAGGCCCGGACACAGCGCCACGCAACAACTAATAAGTTGGATCCTGAAATGGTCGGGATGGTCAAGAAAAAGAAGAAGAACATCAAGCCTGGCTATAAGCGTCAAATTAAGAATAAGATTAAGCGTAAGCGTCAAATGGATCGTCGAATTGAACTTCGTCAAGATCGTCGTAACACGCGTCGCCAAAATAAGGAAGGTTAAGGCTGTCTGACTTTTGGTACTAAAAAAGAACAGCAACCCGCAAAATTGTGGGGCTGCTGTTCTTTTCTTTGTCTCGATTAGTGCTTTATTTGTTCAAGCTTGAATCGTCTTTTTGACTAAACTTTTGGCGTCGTTCTTGGCCAAAGGCTAACAACGAATTTGTAATCGATTGCTCGATTGAAAGAGTATCGGCTACCTGGCTGTCTGTTGGTTCTGCGGCCACTGTCGCGCTTTCGCTTTCAGGTGCAGGAACGATTGCTTCTTGCTGTTCTTGGTCTGTTGAAACAGGGGCAGTTGATTCTGCTTGGTTCTTCTTTGGTCGGAAGAAGGAAAAGGCTCTTTTTTTGCTCTGACTTTGGTTAATGACCGGTTCAGAGTCAGTCGTGCTGGTAGATGCCGCTGGTTCAGATTCAGTTGAAGCTGTGGAAGATGTTGGTTCGGTGTTTGAAGAAGCCGCCGATGTTGTTGGTTCCGCCTCAATTGGCGCCGCAGATTCTGCTGGCTTAACTTCGACGGGCGCTTCTGATGTGGCCTGGTCAACTTCACTAATTTGAATTGCTGGTTCATCAACCGGTACGCTTTGGCGATTAACGATGAGTGCTTCAGGGTTATCAATGTCTTCAGTGGTGATTTCTTCGCCCTGGTCTAAGAAGCGATCACGAAGCGCAACCTGTTCAGAAGAGGTTAAAGAGCTTATCTTATGAGACATATCAGTTAAAATCGTTACTGTTACTGTCTGTTGTCGAGCAGAAACTTGGAAGGTTCCTTCCGCCACAACTTCTTCTTGCAACTCCAGCTGTTGCGCTAAGAAGCCAGTTTCTAATGAAAAATCAGCTTGGTGGTTTGTTGCCAACCGGTCTTCCACCATGGCACCAGAAAGAAGCCATTGCTGCTGATCACCGCTTTGGTATTTGATTGTTAAATCACCAAAAGCAGCCTTTTCAAAGAAGTCAGGCAAATCAGCACTCGTTTCCACAGGGAACTGGCGAGCCAACTCTTTTCCGGCCCAGTAGGTAATGTTGGCATAATCATCTGTTAAGATATTGGCCAAAAGAGCATCACGTAAGAGTAGTGGTGCAAAGGCACTAACGGTCTGATTGGTACCGTTATTTGATTGAGAATGAGCATTTGACATAAGTAAAGATTCCTTTCTTCCGTTATTATAGCAAAAGAGAGATTAAACGGGTGCAAAGGCTTGCAATTTGTTTTGAAGGGAAGATAATAAGACTATTATGAAGAAAAATACAAAAACAATTGGCATGATGGACTCTGGTATTGGCGGTTTGACCGTCTTAAAAGCCGCCGTTCATTCATTGCCGGCAGAAGCCATCGCTTATGTTGGCGATACAGCACGAATGCCTTATGGCCCTCGTAAGCCCGAGGAAGTCGCTGATTTTACCAGACAAATTGCCGACTACTTAATTGAAAGCCATGACATTAAGGCGCTGGTGATTGCCTGCAATACGGCAACTGCCTGCGCCTTACCTGGCTTACAAGAAGACTTGGCCATTCCGGTTATCGGTGTGATTGATTCCGGTGTCCAATCGGCCGTTTTGGCAAGTAAGACGAAGAAAATTGGTGTCATAGCAACTGAGGGAACCGTGGATTCAGGTCAGTACCAGGCTGAGATTCAGGCGGCGGCGCCGGGTAGTCAAATTTTTGCACAAGCAGAGCCTGATTTTGTCCAATTCGTTGAGCAAAACCGCTATCAGGACGCTGAGGTGGCTGAAATTGTTAAAGATCATTTGCAGCCTCTTAAAGAGGCAGGTATCGACACGTTGGTGCTTGGTTGCACGCACTTTCCGCTATTGGCAGACGTCATTCAACAGGCCTTACCAGAGGTAACCTTAGTTGATCCGGGAGTTGCCACAGCGCAAAAATTAGCGACTATCCTGAAAGAACAGGACTTGTTGGCTGATAGCGACATGGAGGTTCACCCAGAAAACAAGCAGTACCAACTCTATACAACTGGGCCGGTCTCAACTTTTTCAACCATTGCCGAGCAATGGCTGGGTTCAAAACACGATTGGCATTTTACTCACCTAAATTTACCGGCAACAGATTGATTGCAGTGGATTAGTGACCAGCAGTTAGGTGGTCCAACCTGTTAAAGAAAGTAACTCTGATTTTGTAAAAGAAGGAGCAACGATGACGCGCTTAATTATCGCCACTGGCAACACCCATAAAGTTCAAGAAATAAAGGAGGCATTGGCCAAGCTCGATTTGGGCTGGGATATTTTGTCTTTAAAAGACTTGGATGAGATTCCTGAAATTATTGAAGATGGCACAACCTTTGCAGAAAACGTTCATAAAAAGACTGCTGCTCTAGCGGCCGTCTATCCAGACGACTATATCATGGCTGATGATTCCGGGTTAACGATTGCAGCCTTAAACGGCGAGCCAGGAGTTTATTCGGCTCGCTATGCAGGTGACCACGATGATGATGCCAATAATGCCAAGGTTTTGGCTAAGTTAGCTGGAAAATCAGGACAGGACCGGCAAGCGCAATTCACGACCGTTCTCGAACTGGTTGGTCCTGGTAAAGAACCTTTGGTTGTTAGTGGCCATGTTGACGGGCAAGTCACGGAGACAGAGATTGGTGACAACAAGTTTGGCTACGACCCAATCTTTTATTACGAACCACTGCAGAAGACCTTTGCTCAATTAACGGTGTCTGAGAAGAACCTGATTTCACATCGGGGCCGGGCTCTAGAAAAATTAGTCAAGGCGCTACCGGCTTGGCTAAATCAGTAAGGTCTTTGATTCGACAAGACGACCGGAATTGGTCGTCTTTTATTTTTGCCAAGCAAGCAGGGAAGGAGGCGAACAAATGCGCTATAATAGTAATGATATGACTGATGAAAACCCACAATTTAATACTTGGTTTGAAGGCCAAAATGAAACGGATGAATTGCTGCGTGATGCAGCTGAAAATGCGAGAGACCAGCAAGATGAGCTTTCCCTGCGACCTAAGTACCTGCGGGAATATATTGGTCAACAGCCATTAAAAGAGGAGCTGGCGGTTTATCTCCAAGCCGCCAAAATGCGTGAAGAAGCCCTTGACCACGTTCTGCTTTTCGGACCGCCAGGGTTAGGAAAGACAACGTTAGCAATGATTATTGCGAATGAACTAGGTGTGCATCTGAAGACAGCCTCTGGTCCGGCAATTGAAAAGGGTGGCGATTTAGTTGCCTTGCTCAATGGTCTGGAGCCAGGGGATGTGCTTTTTATTGATGAAATTCACCGCATGCCAACGGCGATTGAGGAAATGTTGTATTCCGCCATGGAAGATTATTTTATCGATATCATGGTCGGGCAGGGACCAACTGCCAGAGCCGTTCATTTTCCTTTACCACCCTTTACCCTAGTTGGTGCAACGACTCGCCCTGGGATGCTTTCCAAGCCTTTGCGTGACCGTTTTGGCATCATTAACTCGCTCGAGTACTATCAGCCAGAAGACTTACAGCAGATTGTGGTCCGGACGGCCGATATTTTCGAGGCGCCCATTACAAAGGACGGCGCCTATGCCGTGGCCTCCCGGTCACGAGGAACACCGCGAATTGCCAATCGGCTGTTGAAGCGGGTGCGCGACTTTGCCCAAGTTGCTGGAAAAGAAGCGATTGATACCGACTTGGTGGAAACGGCCTTAGATAAGTTGCGCGTTGATCAAAAGGGCCTGGATGATACCGATCATAAGCTGCTAAACGCTATGATTGATTTTTATCATGGTGGACCGGTTGGTCTTGCGACCATTGCTGCTAATATCGGGGAAGAAGCCGACACGTTGGAGTCGATGGTGGAACCTTACCTGCTGCAATTAGGCTTTATCCGTCGAACCCCAAGAGGTCGGGTGGTGACGGAAGCGGCCTACCAACATTTGGGCCGGCCGGTGCCTGAACCAAAGGACTGATTTGTTCGTTTTTGATGAATTAAGGTCCGGACTAGAGTATATTTGCTCGAAAGCATAAACACTAGCAGCCTGCTGGCTGATGAATAAAAGAATTTAAAAGAGATTTATGACAGAAGAAAAACATTATCAATTATCAGATTTTGACTATGACTTACCCCAAGAATTAATTGCGCAAACGCCATTAAAGGAACGCGATACATCTCGTCTCTTAGTGCTGAATGCCGAAACTGGGGCCTATGAGGACCGGCATTTTTATGACATTTTGGACTATTTGAACCCGGGTGATGCCTTAGTGATGAATAATTCGCGAGTTTTGCCAGCCCGGTTACACGGAATTCGTCCAGAGACTGGTGGCCATGCTGAAGTTCTATTATTGCGCCAAGACCATGGGGATGTTTGGGAAACGTTGGTAAAACCAGCTAAAAAATCACCAATTGGATCAACGATTCTTTTTGGTGATGATCCAGAAAAGCCCGTGATGACGGCGACGATTGTTGGTGAATTGGAACACGGCGGCCGCTATGTTGAATTTTCTTATGACGGCATCTTTATGGAACGCTTGAACGAGCTGGGTGAAATGCCTTTGCCACCATACATTAAGGAAAAGTTGGCAGACCAAGAGCGGTATCAAACGGTTTACTCCAAGGTGGATGGTTCAGCTGCTGCACCAACTGCCGGCCTGCATTGGACACCAGAATTGCTGCAAAAGGTTGCCGATAAGGGCGTTGAACTGGTGGAATTAACATTGCATGTTGGTTTGGGAACCTTCCGACCAGTGGAAGAAGAAAATATTGAAGACCACCAGATGCATTCTGAGTTTTATCAATTGAGTGCAGAAGCAGCGGCCACATTGAATAAGGTCCGTAAGCAGGGTGGTCGAATCGTTGCTACTGGGACGACGTCTATTCGAACGTTGGAAACAATTGGTTCGAAATTTGATGGGCAACTTCAGGCCGATTCTGGTTGGACGGAAATTTTTATTAAGCCTGGTTACCAGTGGCGAGTTGTTGATGCCTTTATCACTAATTTCCATTTGCCAAAGTCAACTTTGGTGATGTTGGTTGCAGCCTTTACCGGCCGCGAGAACATTTTGAATGCCTATCACCATGCGGTTGAAGCCAAGTACCGGTTCTTCTCCTTTGGGGATGCGATGTTTATTCATAAGTAAAATAAAAAACAGTTGCTGTTGATGTGAACCCCGAAATTTGTTTGTCCAAATTTTGAGGCCTACCACCACGGCAACTGTTTTTTGTTGATTTAAATGTATTTTATGGAACTTATTCAGCCGCTTCAATGGCTTTGTGAACCATCGACAAGTCAGTCAAATCAGCTGCCTTAAAATCAGGGTTTTCAGTAGGCAAGACTTGTTCGATGGTATCGAACTTTTGCACCTTCACCGTGGCTGACAAAACTTTTCCGGTCAAAACGTGGCCAGAAAGGTCATGGTCATCGGAAAGGAAGTGGGAATGGAAGCCTGCTACGGTGACGCCCTGGTAAATAGCTGGTGCGTAATAGGAAAGGAGACGACCCTTAACTTTTGAACCGTGAAAGACCTGTTGCTTTTCGGCGACTTCAGTTAGAGATGGGTATGGTTTTTGGCTACCTGCAGCTGAGCGAGTGGTTATGGTCTCAAATTCGCCTTCGACCAAGAAAGCTGCAAACTGATTTTGCGCCTGTAACTTGTCGATGGTGTCCTGTAAAACGACTTCCAAATCAGCATTTTCCGCTGTTCTAAAATCTTTGAAATCACCGTGATGAGCGGCAGCAAATGGGGAGCTGAAATTTTCGTCCGGTACTTCAGATTCGCCAGAGACCAAGGTATGGTAGGCTTTCCCATCTAAGATAATCAGTTCGCCATCTAGACCTTGACCTGTGCCGATTCCAAAATCGCCGTGTTGCAGGAGGTCGTGGATGGACATTGTCCCGTCTAAGAGGCTGTTAGCGAGTAGCTGCATCGTGCCAACTTGGAATAAAGTTGTTTTTGACATTCGTAAAAATCCTCTCAATTCTTTTGATTATTTTTATTGTACTCCTATCAACTGGGGGACTGACAAGAAATTTTTAAAATCAGGACAAAAAACCAACAAAGTGCCCAGTGTTCAGTCAAATGACAGTGTTATAATATGGAATATGAAAAGCTATCAGACGAACAATCCAAAAGAAACCCAGGCGTTGGCTGAGCAATTAGCCAAGCTCGTTTACCCCGGCCTGGTGGTGACCCTCCAAGGCGACTTGGGCGCTGGTAAGACGACCTTTACTCAGGGATTGGCGAAAGCCTTGGGAATTACGAGTCGGGTTAAAAGCCCGACTTTTAATATCCTGAACACTTATGAGGAAGGGCGAATTCCACTTTACCATTTCGACGCTTATCGTCTTGAAAATATGGGTGCAGCCGACCAAGGGTTCGAAGACTACCTGGGCACTGATGGCGTCACTTTGATTGAATGGCCCCAGTACATGGCGGATCTTTTGCCAAATGATCGCTTAGAAATGACCTTTACCCGCATGGCGGGCGCAGACTCTGATCGTGAAATTGTGGTTCGGGGCTTGGGCCAAGCCACTCAAATTGAGGAGGACTTACACGGATGATTGCAGCACAATTTGACCACTATGAGTACTCAATGCTTGGCTTGGACCTCCAGCAGGCCCAAGCTGCCCAAGATTTGCTGGTGCAATTGAAACAGGAATCGGATACTTTTGAATTAGCGGAAGTCCGTGATTCACTGGCAGCGTCTAATCAATCGTCAGTTGTAGAAGCTGATTTGAAAAACGATGACCTGCCCAACAAGACTTGGTTGATTTGGGCCAAGCCATTGGGCCATGAAGAAGACAGTGACGCGCTTGCTGTTGGCATTGCCTCGATTGCCGATGGCGAAGTCGGCTTGGCAATCTTGGCCGCCTTTCAGGGTCATGGACTGGGTCAATCAACGCTGGCAGCAATGGTTGTTTGGTCCGAAGAAGCCGGTTATGATCGTCTTTGGCTCGATGTTGATCTGGAAAATCAGGTTGCTCGTCATCTATACAAAAAGCTTGGTTTCACGGAAGTCGGTGAAGAACCGGAGCCAATTGAACTACGGTCCGGCCGCCAAGCAAACCTCATAAAAATGGAGTTACTGTTCTAATGAATTTTGTCGCTTTTGATTTTGAAACAGCCAATAACCAGCGCCATTCGGCTGTTTCAGTTGCTTTGGTTGTCGTGCGTGACAACCAGGTTGTGGATCAATTTTATTCCTTGATTAAGCCACCAACGCCGTTTTCAGCGCGAAATTCGCAAATTCATGGTATTTATCCAAAGGACGTTGTCAATGCGCCCACATTTGCAGAAATTTGGCCAACGATTGCGCCATTATTTACCGAGGAAAAACTCGTGGTGGCGCACAACGCCAACTTTGATGCCTCGGTTTTACGGGCTTGCTTAGACTATTATGGTCTGCCTGAAGCTCATTACCAACTGTTGGATACTGTGCAAACCTCGCGCCGGCTCTTGCCTGATTTACAAAACCATAAGCTCAACACAGTTTCTGCCGCTTTGAATATTCGTTTGGATCACCACCATAATGCGCTGGAAGATTCTTTAGCCTGTGCGGAGATTCTGATTTATCAAAGTGAACTCTTTGGAAATCAGGTCCTAAAAGAATATGTTCGTAATAAATAAGGTATGTTGATTGTGCTTTTCAAGAGGATATTAACGGCGTAATATTGTTCTTTAAATACATTTTTCAATGAATCGTTTAACTAGTCGGCACTGCTGTAAACCACATGGTTGAGGCGTTTATGCGATAATATCGGTATGCAAACAAGTGAAGATGGTGGCTATCCTGGAAAGGTGGTGGTGCCTATGGTTTTAAAATCATAACCCCCAGCATCCTAGGAAAGGAGAAGCCTGATGTCCGTAGTGGATGTCTTAACATTGTTGTGGGCGTTTGGAATGTTTGTTCTAACGCTCATCGGCATTGTTATTGATCTCATTAAATTAGGTCAAAAAAAATAACCATCACAACTTTGGCTAGCTGATGGTTATTTAACAAAGATAAAAGGCTAGCCACCGTTTAACAGGTTTGCTAGTGAAGCGGTGTTGCTTGAACAACACCGCTTTTCTTATGCCCTTATTATATCACTTATAGAAAAAAAAGACTAATGAACTATTAGTACATTCGGTGATATATAGAAAAAATAATATAAATTACGATATAGCAGTTTTTAAGTTATTCTGAAACAGCATTAAAGAATTAGGATACTAATAAGTAAGAGGCTATACAATAAAAAATTTTATCGTATTTCAATAGGTTGATTAGTTAATACGCTAATGTTAATTTAATCGAAACTATTTAAATGGATTAGGTCGATGTCTTTGAAGTTAAAAGCATCCTCTAATTCATCTTTACTTAAAAATTTTGATAAATAATTTTTTTCATTTAGCGCAAAATGCGAGTCGTCATGTATTAAAAAAGTAATGATATTAGACTTTTTAATAAGCATTAATCCGCTTTCCTTACTGCCACCAACGTATAAAGTCAGTCCCTTTAAATTCAGCAACCGTGCACTATGGTAATAGTCCCTTTTCTGATTTTGAAAGTAAGAGGCAAGATTATCCAAGAGTTGTTGGGCAACAACCGCGTTTTGCTGTTCAAGCATATGTAAAATCATATTATTGTAAATATAAAAGAGCATTGAGAAACTGTCATATCTGAAAAGGTCATATAATATGGCCTTTTTTTGCAGTTCTAAAAATAGATTTAACATGAATTTTTCTTCGAGAAAAGGGATTGCATGCCCAAAGAGGTAAAGTTCAAAGAATGTCCAGTTGGCGATGCTTTGAAAATAATTTTGTAGAGTATTAATTTCATCTTCAGTAATGGTGCCTTTACCGAGTGTGGTCAACATCATTTTGATTTGGATTACTTGTAGTTTGGAAAATTTATCAGATTTATTTTGCCATCGTCGCAGATGGTCATTTAAAGAATCAATATCGGATGATTGGTAGGCTCTTTGTAGGGAGGGTAAAAAATCATTTAGATAGTTATTTGATTGTTGATAAGCGAATTCAAATTCTGAAAGTTGAACATTAATTCTATCCAACAATTCTAGTAAGTGCATGAAGGAAATATCGGTCAATCCTCTTTCAAATTTAGACAAAAAAGTATATGAAACAATGCCACTGCTTGCTTCTTTTAAAGTGATATTTTTTCCTTTTCGAAATGTCTTAAAAACTTCACCGATTTCAGCCATAATTTTACCTATATGCACATTTTGTCTCTTTCTGATATGCGTATTCTATCATTAGGGCATACATTTAGAAAGAGGTTGATGAATGCTTAGTTTTCAGAAAAAAAGTTTTCACCTGTTGTGGTTAAGCTTTTTAGTATCTACTTTGGGTGATTGGATGTATCGTCTTGCCTTACCAATCATTGTTTTGTCAAAAACTGGTTCTGCTTACCATGCTGCGACGGCTTTTGGCATATCTTTTATACCTTGGGTCGTATTCTCATTGATAGGGGGTACATTGGCTGATAATTTTTCCAAACGAAAGATATTAGTTGTGGGCAATATTTTTGCCTCAATATTTAGCGGTTTTTTGTTATTTATTTTGAGTGTAAAGAACATTAATTTTACGTTGTTATACCTAGCCGTATTTTTGCTAGCTTCTGTTGATTCGTTAATTCACCCAAGCTTTCAAAGTATTATTCCAGAAAGTATAAAACGAGACGATTATGTAAAAGCGAATGCATTGATTCAAACAATTGATAATACATTAACCATTTTAGGTCCATTAGCAGGTGGCAGTGTTGTTATGCTAATAGGGGGTATCAATGCGCTTTGGTTTGATATTTTTTCTTTTATCCTTTCGGCTTGCATTTTATATGCTTTACCAAAGACTGACAAAGGGCACACGAAAAAAATTACGCTTAACCTCCTTAAAAATGACATTTTAGAGGGAGCCAAATATAGCTTTCACCAAAAAGTGATTTTTAGTGGGTCTTTGATGTTCTTCATAACTAACTTTGCTCTCAATATGTTTGAAGCAAACTATATTTTTTATATGACGAAGGCATTAGGATACCCACTGATAGATGCAACGATAGCCTTATCGTTAGGTGGAGTTGGCGCATTAATAGCCGGACCAGTTAGTTCATTAATTGTTGAGCGATTTCGAGCCGGTGTGCTACTATCCATCAGCACGGTGTTAGCAGGATTAAGTACACTTTTATTATTGATTAATACTAATTACATTTATATTGGTGTCATTTTAGGATTGGTTAGTTTCTTTGGCACAATCAACGTCATCACTTATTTCACACTGCGACAACATACCGTTCCGAGTGAACAATTAGGTCGGGTTGTTTCTGTTACTAGAATGGTTTCTTATGCTTCCATTCCAGTTGGATCTTGGTTTGGTGGTTTACTGTTAAATCAAGGTATTTCGATGTCTTGGGTCATTTTAATAGCAGGAGTATTAAGGGCAAGTGCTGGGGTAGGAGCAGCGGTATCGCCGTTGGCTCATGAAAGATAATTTATTTTCTTTAAATAAACAGATAATATGTTTTTTTATAGTAGTTATAGATTAGTTTATTTACAGCGACTGTTTGATAAAATAAGCTAAACATGAATTAGGAGAGACTTATGCAGCTGAGAGAATTAACAATACGTGATGAAATTGCCTACAACAATTATAAAAATTCTTGGAAGGAAAAGATGGTGCCAACATCTTCATTTACTAATCAAACTTTTCCCGACTTTGTTCAAAAGCTAAAAGATGACAAGGTAAATAAGGATGGTAAGTTTGTTCCAGCAGAAACTCTTTTTTATTTTCTAATGATGTAATCGTTGGTAGTGTTCAAATTAGATACGATTTAACTGAAAATCTAATGATTGAAGGCGGTCATATTGGCTACGGAGTTAGTCCTGATTTTAGAGGATTAGGATATGGTAATAAGTTACTGGAATTAGGACTTGAAAAATTACGGGAAAAAGGTATTCGTCAAGCTGTATTGACTTGCAATAGTTTTAACGAAAATTCCAAGAAAATCATTTTAAAAAACCATGGTGTTTTAGATGTTAGATACATCGTTGAAGATAAAATGAAAGAACGTTATCTAATCAATATAACTAGTTGATATAACACGTCTTATAAAAAGTAAAAGCCCACAACCTGGTGAATATCAGGATTGTGGGCTTTTTGTGAAATTATCTTTGATGAGACTCTTTATGAGCGCGTTTATCTAAATAATAACCCATTAATAATGAAACAAAAAAATACACTACTATCGCTAAAATACTCTTGATCAATCCAAAATTAATTATTTTAAGCACAAAAAAAGTAAGCACATAGTACACAGTTGTACTCATCAAATAAAATAAAAAGTTTTTCTTCAAATATTGTTTCAAAATTCTCTCCAGTCTACACTTTTTGAATAAAAATTATCTTTGAAAATCATCATTAGATTTTTTTCCAAAGACCGCTGAAAGTAAAAAAACAGTTCGAAATGACTGCTGAAAATGGAATAACAGCACCTCAAAAACCTTCTGATACGAAATCAAAAAATAGCCAATAGAGTTCAGCAATTAGTATAAGTATCATGACAATTTTAGCGAATTTATGTTGAGTCAATACTTTTCTCCCTTATTTTTCTTTTTTAATTATATCAAAAAAGAAGTCACTATATTTGCTGAGGGATATAACAGAAGGACACTAATAGACATGGTGCAAGTATAACTTGCTTTACGAATGACAGTCTTTCTTGCTAGTCTTATAAGAGTAAATTCTCTAAATTAAAGGTGAAAGATATGAGTTTTGAGCAAGATATTAAAAGGCTTCGTCAAAGTAAAAAAATGACTCAGCAAGAATTAGCTGACATTCTACACGTCAGTCGCCAAACGGTGTCGACCTGGGAAAATGGGAAAAATTATCCTAGTTTGGAAATTTTGAGAAGCATTTGTGTTTTGTTTGATGTGTCTTTCGAACAAATTATGTTTGGAGAAGAAAACACAATGAAAAATAAGCAAGATATGGCGACGACAATTGATCGGGAGGTGAAATTAAAAACACGCTATAAAAAATTGACAATTACATTGGCAACGATTTTTATTTTCTTTTGCGCTTGGATTGGTGTACTAATTTTTGGCTACTCAAAAGGAATTGGTGCTATTGATCGTTGGAACCCCTTTTTGACGTATCAAGTTTCTTATACAAAAATGCCAGCTTTAACAAAGACAAATAGCCAACGTGAATGGACGGCTTGGTATTCTGATAATGAAATGGGAACCTCTTGGACCAAGTTAACCTTGTCAACTGGTGAAAATCCTGGTGTTGTGGAACCCTATGTGATGGCTTATCACAAGGGCAGTTATGTCAAAATAAGCCGAATTGTGCCTGCAAGCGAGGTTAGCACGCTTGTTCGAGGAGACCTTGAGGCTTTTGAAAAATATCAACAAGAAACATCTAAAAAAGGTGCGAGCGATGATTCTAATTTTCAAAAGGATTTGAAAAAGAAAGTGCATCTCACCGATACAATTCGAACAATAAATAACAATTAGCATTACAAAAGGGGGTCGTTATGCGAATAAACAGTAGCGGCCCCTTTTTTATTAAATTTTTCTAAGCGATACAGTTGTTTTTCATCAAAATGTGTCTTGTCCATTTTTAAAAGAATAACTTATTTTTTGATAAAAGCCCTCATCAGTGAATTATCTCACCGATGAGGGCTTTATTTGTTATAAGTCGATAGTCAGCTCAATTGGAGCATGGTCTTGTCTGGCACCAGTATCAACGACCTTGATATCTTGAACCTGATTGGCAATCCGGTTTGAAACCAAGTAATAGTCAATCCGCCAACCAGAGTTATTAATCTTAGAAGTTTTAACTCGCTGTGCCCACCATGTATAGATATCTGCTTGTCCAGGATTTTTGGCGCGCAGGGTATCGGTGTAACCGGCATCCAGCAACAAGGTAAACTTTTCGCGTTCCTCGTCGGTGAAGCCAGCGGAATGGTGGTTGGTGCTTGGATGCTTGAGGTCGATTTCTTCGTGGGCAACGTTAAAGTCACCGGAAAAGATGACGGGCTTTTTTTCATTCAAACCATCAATATAGGACCGGTAGGCATCATCCCACGCCTGACGGTCCTCAAGTCGATCTAATTTTGAACCAGCATTAGGTGTGTAGACTGTCGAAACAAAGAAGTCTTTGTATTCAAGGGTAACAATCCGTCCTTCTTGATCCATTTCACCAGGGGCACCAATCGTTGGGTAGTCAACGGCAACTGGCTCTTCTTTAGCAATCATCATGGTACCAGCGTAAGACTTTCTGGCTGTTGATGAGTTGGTGTAAAAGTGATAATTCGGGAAGAGTTCAGTCAAGGCGGCTAGGTGCTTTTTAGTTAAACCGGAGCCCTTGAGTTTCGTTTCCTGGATGGCGAGAACGTCTGGCTTTTGCGCAGCCAAATCAGATAAAACGCCCCAGGTCATCTTGCCACGATCTGAACTGTGTTCAACAGCGGCGTTAATGGAGTCGATATTCCACGAAATAAATTTCATTATGTCTCAGTATCCTTTGCTGATTTTAGTTGAGGGTAAACCAACTTTGGCAAATGCTGGTTAGAGTGTTGGAGTTTGGTCCGCCATTTCCTTCATGAAGGCCGGGAGGGCCTTGGCAATTTCGGTTGGTAAGGTGACGTAGGCTGTGTCCGCCAAACTCTCTGCAATGGCCGAATGACTGTAGACTGCTGCCAAAACGGCTCTATTTGTGTCTTGAAATTGAGCTATAAAGGCCGCAATGATACCGGCCAACGTATCACCCATGCCACCGGTTGCCTGGTAGGGGCCACCAACTGTCAATTGGTAAAGCTCATTTTCCAAGTATACCTGAGTCTGGTCAGACTTCAAAACCAAAATTGGTTCAGCATTCATGGCGACAAGGGCCTCCCAATTATTGTCTTCTTTTGATTGGTCAGCAATGGCGACTTGACCAAAACGTTGCCACTCCATTTGATGAGGCGTTAAGATAATTTGGCCCTGTGGTAGAGGTAAGTTTTCCTGTGCCATCATGGTCAAGGCTGATCCATCCAAAATGACTTTGTGTTTGTCAGTGAGTTCATTTAGGACTTGCTTTAAAATGGTTAATTCATTTCCTAAACCAGAACCAATGAGGACGACGTCCACGCCGGCAATTAAATCCGATAGGTCTTGATGATAGTCAACGACCATGGCCTCTGGTAAGCGGGCGTGAAGGGCAACTTTATTAACAGGGTCGGTGGCCACCGTGACCAAACCAGCACCGCCGTAAATGGCGGCTTGGGCATTCATGATGGCTGCTCCGCCCAGGTCTTGGTTACCCGCGACGATTAAAGTTTTGCCGAAAGTGCCCTTATGTGATTGGCGGGGTCGAACTTGAATCACTTCTTGCACGATTTTCTCAGTTAATTTAATCATTTTTCACCTCTCTGTTAAGCATTTTACGCCTAAGATGTGTATAATGAAAATAACTTAATGAGAAAATAATGAAAAAGGTGAGAGCGACTTTGGTCACTTCCCACAAGGAGGTCTTTGATGATTGATTGGCAGGAAAAAGCTAAGGAAGAAGAACGGGCTTACTTGGCTGATTTGAAGGAGTTTTTGAAAATCGCTTCTGTTCGTGACGATAGCAAGAAGACGGCGGATGCACCGTTGGGACCTGGTCCTAAGGATGCATTGGTTCATATTTTGGCCTTGGCCGACCGAGATGGTTTTACAACTAAGAACATTGATAACTTGGTTGGTTACATCGAAATTGGCCCCAAGGATGCTGATGAATATGTCGCCTTGCTTTCTCACGTGGACGTTATGCCTGCTGGTGAAGGTTGGGAAACGGATCCTTTTGATCCCGTCATTGAAGACGGTAAGGTGATTGCCCGTGGGGCATCTGATGATAAGGGACCCGGTTTGGCTGCCTATTACGGCTTTAAGATGATTCGTGATTTGGACTTGCCGTTGAAGCGTCGTGTCCGCTTGATTTTCGGTACTGATGAAGAAAACGATTGGACTGGCATGACGCGCTACTTCGAAGTTGAACCAGCACCAGCCTTTGGTTTCTCCCCTGATGCCGAATATCCAATTATTAATGGTGAAAAGGGAAACTTGCAGGTGAACATCACTTCACCAGCAACTAACGGGGATGATGCCCAGTTGCTTTCATTTGAATCAGGAATTCGGACGAACATGGTGCCGGGTGTTGCCCGTGCTGCCGTATCAGGTCTTGCCGCTGATCAGGTGGAAACTGATTTTGCATCCTTCTTGACTGATAACCCTCAGGTGTCTGGAACGGTGACAACAGATGGAGACCAATTGTCCTTTGAAGTCTTTGGTAAGCAGGTCCACGGTTCTTTGCCTGAAACGGGTGAAAACGCCGGAACTTACTTGGCAAAGTTCTTGAAGCAATATGACTTTGGTGGCACAGCTGCTCACTTTCTTGCCTACTTGGGTGACTTGTCACACGATGATCCAACTGGTCGAAAATTAGGTGTCAACCATGTTGATGACGTGATGGGTGCCTTGTCAATGAACGTTGGAATCCAAAAGTTTGATTTGGAAAAGGGCGTTTACATCAACTTTAATTTCCGCTATCCAAAGGGAATCGAACCAGCATTCATCGAGGAAAAGTTAGCAAAGGCAATGCCAGTCTGGGATTACTCAGCCAAGATTGGTGGCCATGCTCAAGTGCCACACTATGTTTCACCTGAGGATCCAGTTGTTAAGACTTTGTTGAACATTTACCACAACCAAACTGGTCTAGAAGCACATGACCAAGTGATTGGTGGTGGGACTTACGGCCGCTTGATGGACCGCGGGGTTGCCTTTGGGGCTTTGTTCCCTGATTCACCAGATACGATGCACCAGGTTGGCGAATTTGCCTTGGTTGATGACCTTGTTCGTTCAATGGGAATCTACGGTCAAGCCATTGTGGACTTAGCTAATTTGCCCGAATAAAAATCAGTAAAGCGATGCACACTCTGAAAGTTAAAACATCTTTTAGGGAGTCACTCATCAAAGTCAGACTTTTGTCTGGCTTTTTATTTTGGCCAATAATAATTGTCTTTAAAATGTAACCGCTTTGCATGTAAAAAATAAAAGAGTCGTTTTTTGATTCTCATATAATGAATCTAATTCGAGTTAGAGAGTTAGGGGAGTTAGAGAGATGAGAGTAGAAGACTTTTTTCATGAATATAACCATCGTCATGAAAACGATGACTTGGTTGGTGAAATTGAAGAAATTCAAGATTACTGGCAAAAAATGCGTCAATCACGCCGGAGTCTTGTGGGCTTTGCACCAAAGGAGCTATTACGAACTGACGGGCAAATAATGGAATCAGACCAGGTTTATGAACAATTGATTGAGAAAAAGGCGGAACTAATTTTTCATGGTGGATCCTATCCTCTAATGGAAACTGACCTGCGTGAAGCTGGTTTTAATCATAAAATTGAGACGATCGACAAGATGGAGGTTATAACTGGTGACTACATGTGGGGACAGCAGAATGATACCTTTACCGTAGTTGGGGATGACCTCATCGCTTCTAGTTATTTTGTCAAAATGGGGACGGAAGAAACGGATGATTTAAACTTTAAAAGTGAGCGATTGATGGCTAAGACTGATTTCTTCCGGGCTTTGAAAGACCTTCGAGTTGGTAGTTGGGAGAGAAAGTATGTGGATGAAAGCGTCATGGATGCGACTCAGTGGAGTGTGCGTATTTATTTCAATCACGGATTAGAAGTCTTGACTATCGAGGGTAGCAACGATTATCCAGACAACATGGAAGAATTCAATCGTGTCTTTGATTTGAACGTGTTTGACGATGCGGATGTAAACGATGAAGGTGAATTTGTCGAATTATGATGGCCAGAAGATCAATGTCTAGTCAAAAAAAGTGTAAAGAATGGGAAAGTACCGCTACGCTAACGATAGCGGTTTTTATGTGAAAAAATTTAGAAGAATCCGCCAAAGGGTAGGTGCTTGCTAGTTCAATGGGGATGAAAAAATATGGATGGATAGTCTTTTTGGTCTAGTTTTTGAGCAAAAGTTGGTTGAAGGGCAATCAATCATTGCTATTACTTGCTAATCGCCATGAGCATATTGGTCGCTGGCCTTGATAAAATCAGTCATTTGGTCTAAAATTATATAGAACTTATTTTTGGAGGATTTAACATGTCTAAATGGACAGCTGCTGCGGATGCAAACCGCGGTACACTAGAATTTTCAATTGCTCAAGCTGATGTACAAAAGGCCTTGAAGCCAGCATTTGACAAGAACAAGAACCAAATTGCCGTACCCGGTTTCCGTAAGGGTAAGGTACCAATGTCATTGTTCATGCAAAAGTTTGGTGAAGAAGCATTGTACCAAGACGTCATGGATATCGTTTTGCCAGCCGCTTATGATGCAGCTGTTGCTGAACAAGGCATCACAGTTGTTGGTCGCCCCGACATCATTCCAGTTTCAATGGACAAGGGTGCTGACTGGCAAATGAAGGCCGAAGTAGCCGTTGCCCCTGAAATCAAGTTGGGTGATTACACTGGTTTGTCTGTTGAAAAGCAAGACACCACTGTATCAGACGAAGAAGTTGATGCCGAAATCAAGCGCCAACAAGAAAACCAAGCCGAATTGATTTTGCAAGAAGATGGCACAAAGGCTGAAAATGGCGACACTGTTGTCATTGACTTTGACGGTTCTGTTGATGGCGACCACTTCGATGGTGGACAAGCTAAGGATTATTCTTTGGAATTGGGCTCAGGCTCATTTATCCCAGGATTTGAAGACCAATTGGTTGGTCATGTAGCCGGCGACGATGTTGACGTTAAGGTTACTTTCCCTGAAGAATATCAAGCTAAGGACTTGGCTGGTAAGGAAGCTTTGTTTGAAGTAAAGCTTCACGAAATCAAGCGTAAGTCATTGCCTGATTTAGATGATGAATTCGCCAAGGACGTTGATGAAGACGTTGAAACTTTGGCTGAATTGAAGGAAAAGACAAAGAAGAACTTGCAAGAAGCACGCGACGAAGCAGCTAAGGATGCTTTCGAAGATGCTGCTGTGCAAGCCGCAGTTGACAATGCTGAAGTTGTTGGTGGCAACTTGCCAGAAGAGATGATCCACGAAGACGTTGATCGTCAAATGCAACAATACTTGGCTCAATTGCAACAACAAGGCATTTCACCAGAAATGTTCTTCCAGATTTCTGGTCAAACTCAGGAATCATTCCACAAGCAATTTGAAGAAGGCGCTGACAACCGCGTTAAGACAAACTTGGTTTTGGAAGCGATTGTTAAGGCCGAAAAGATTGATCCAAGCGCTGATGAAGTTGCTGCCGAAGTTAAGTCATTGGCTGATCAATACAATATTTCAGAAGAACAAGTTAAGCAATCATTGTCAGATGATTTGTTGAAGCACGACATTGCTATGAAGGCAGTCGTTGACAAGATTGTTTCATCTGCCAAGGTGAAGTAAGCCATTAAAAAGAGCCCGGTTGGGCTTTTTTTCTTACATAGCCTACTGATTTAGGCAGCTGTTCTTTTTGAACAAGCCGGCAGGCGAGTGCTCATGCCGGAGAAAGACGATATAGAGGGGGAATATTATGGTCCAAACACCGAATGAAACCACTCCAGTCCACTGCTCTTTTTGTGGTAAGGATGCTGACGAAGTCAAAAAGCTAGTCGCTGGTCCTGATGGATTATATATTTGTAACGAGTGTATCGCATTGGCTGATCAAATCATCCAAGAAGAGATGCGAGTTGACCAGCAGTCTGAGCAGTTGACTTTGCCAACGCCAAAGGAAATCGTTGAAAATCTGAACGATTACGTGATTGGCCAAGGAGATGCTAAGAAGACCTTGGCTGTGGCAGTCTATAACCACTACAAGCGTGTTAACGAAAATGCTTTGAAGACGACGGATGTTGAATTACAAAAGTCAAACATCGCTTTGCTAGGACCAACTGGGTCAGGAAAGACTTACTTGGCTCAGTCATTGGCAAAGATTTTGCAAGTTCCGTTCGCCATTGCGGATGCAACAACGTTGACAGAAGCTGGCTATGTCGGTGAAGACGTTGAAAACATCTTGCTCAAGCTTTTGCAGGCTGCTGATTTTGATGTGGAATCTGCTCAACGTGGTATTATCTATGTCGATGAAATTGACAAGATTGCTAAAAAATCAGAAAACGTTTCGATTACCCGTGATGTTTCGGGTGAAGGAGTCCAACAGGCTTTGCTGAAGATGTTGGAAGGGACGATTGCTTCCGTGCCGCCACAAGGTGGTCGTAAGCACCCACAACAGGAATTAATCCAAGTTGATACCACCAATATCCTCTTTATCGTTGGTGGTGCCTTTGCTGGCCTTGATACGTTGATTAAGGAACGTTTGGGAAGTCGAGTAATCGGTTTTGGTTCAAGCACATCAGACCAGGCCAAGGCCTTGGAAAAGCCAAATGTTTTGAAGAATGTTGAACCGGAAGATTTGACGAAGTTTGGTTTGATTCCAGAATTTATTGGGCGTTTGCCAATTATCACGGTTTTGGATGAGTTAACGGTGGAGGATTTGACCCACATTTTGACGCAACCAAAGAATGCCTTGGTTAAGCAGTACCAAGCATTGCTCGGCTTGGATGGCGTTGCGTTGGAATTCCAGCCTGCTGCCTTGTCTGCTATGGCTGATTTGGCCATCGAACGAGGCACTGGTGCCCGTGGTTTGCGCTCAATCATTGAAAACGTCATGAAGGATACGATGTTTGATATCCCAAGTCGTGATGATGTTGAAAAGGTTGTAATCACTAAGGCGTCTGTAACGTCTGGTAAGGAACCCGAGCTGGTTTTGAAGAAAGATGAAAAGGACTAAGTATGGACGTTCATAACGTTGAAATGGTGATGTCAGCGGTCTCACCAAGCCAATATCCTACGGACGGTCGGGCGGAATTTGCCTTGGTCGGTCGGTCAAATGTCGGCAAGTCATCATTGACGAACACCCTGATTAATCGTAAAAATTTTGCCCGAACTTCCGGTCAGCCTGGAAAAACTCAAACACTGAACTTTTATGATGTGGAGGGAAAGCTCTACTTCGTTGACGTTCCTGGTTATGGCTATGCAAAGGTTTCCAAAAAGAAGCGTGAAGCCTTTGGTCAAATGATTGAGACCTACATTAGTTCTCGGAAGCAGCTTCGTGGTGTGATTTCTTTGGTTGATGCGCGCCATAAGCCAAGCGAAGAGGACATCATGATGTACAATTGGTTGGCGTATTACAATATTCCGGTTCTCTTGGTCGCAACTAAGTCTGATAAGATTGCCCGTGGAAAATTAAACCAATCTGAATCAATTATCAAAAAAGCAGTTGATTTTGATGATGAAAATTCTGATTTCCAATTTTTCTCTTCCGTTACTAAATCAGGAAAAAATGAAGTTTGGCAATGGATTGAAGACCGACTTTAAATTTATAAAAATACAACTATACCATTGACTATTTTTCGTTACTGTTTACAATGTTATGTAGGAGGTAATTGCAATGTCACAAGATACAGCAATTTTTGCTGGAGGATGTTTTTGGTGCATGGTCGAGCCATTTGACTCGTTGCCAGGAATCGAAAAGGTTCGTTCCGGCTACACTGGTGGCCACGTGGCAAACCCAACCTACGAGGAAGTTTGCTCCCATACTACCGGACATACCGAAGCAGTAAAGATTTGGTTTGACCCTGACAAGTTCTCTTACAAGGATTTGGTTGAACTTTATTGGCAAGTAGCTGACCCAACTGATGCAACTGGACAATTTGCTGATCGTGGTGATTCATACCGCCCAGTAATTTTTGTTAACTCACCTGAGCAGCGCCAAATTGCCGAGGAGTCAAAGAAGGAGTTGAACGAATCAGGTCGATTCGACAAGCCAATCTTGACGTCAATCGAGGATGCTAAGCCATTTTATGAGGCCGAGGAATACCACCAAGACTTCTATAAAAAGGACCCATTGCGTGAAGCAGCAATGATGGCCCCTCGACACGATTATCAAGCAAAGTATTGGGGGGACAAGTAGTCATGGCAAAGTATGATCAAGAAGAATTAAAGCAACGCTTAACACCTGAACAGTACGATGTGACGCAAAATGCTGCTACTGAACGTGCTTTTACTGGTAAGTACGACCAGTGGTGGAACGACGGCATCTTTGTTGATGTCGTTTCCGGTGAACCACTTTTTTCATCAACCGACAAGTATGATTCTGGTTGTGGTTGGCCATCCTTTACCAAGGGAATTGATGATGTTGATTTGAAAGAATCAACTGATAATTCCTTGGGCATGACGCGGACGGAAGTTCGCTCTGGGGAAGCTGACTCACACCTTGGCCACGTCTTTAATGACGGACCAGCTGAACAAGGCGGATTGCGCTACTGCATCAATTCTGCAGCCTTGCGCTTTGTTCCAAAGGAAGACTTGGAAAAAGAAGGCTATGGTAAGTATTCTTACCTGTTTAATTAAATCAGTTTGACAGAAAAACGCTGCCCTTAGGGGCGGCGTTTTTTTAGAATGAATATTAATAATTTCCTTTTCAAATATTATATGATAATATAATGATATTAATATTAGATGATTATCATTATAATTATTGGGAGAAAAGGGATGATAAAGAAAATAAAGGCTTTGATTTTCTTTCAAATTAAAGTTGCGCTTGATAACAAGATAGACTTAGTTTATTCATTTTTTATGCCACTGGCGTATTTATTAGTAAACACTATGTCGAACAGCCATCGACAAATTAGTTCGGCAAATCAGTTATCTGATTTATTACCGTTTGTCGGTTATATGGTTGTTACCGGAGTACTTAATGGTTGGGTAATGAATACGCTCATTAGTAGAGAGCGTAATTTCTTAAAAACTTTTACTTCAATTGTTGGTAATAAATTATATATTTTTGCTGCTAATTTTGTAGTCAATTTATTTTCGAACCTCTTGCAAGTTTTAGCTATTGTGGCTATTTATCAAGGAATCACTCATTCAATTAATAGTTTGGTTATTCTGATTTTACTGACCACTGCTGTCGTAATGGATATCATTGTTTCTTTAGCTTCAACAATTATTTTAATTAGTCGGATGAAGCTTTCCAGTATTCCAATGATTTTAACAACTTATATTATTGTTGGTTTGGCATTATCAGGCCTGCAGACCAACAATTTTCTCCTTCATATCTTATTAAACATGGTTAGTATGTACACACTAACAATTGATGTTGGTAGTCTAATTTATCATCAAGGCAATTTATCCATAGTTACTGTGATGCCTGTTTTGTTACCAATAATTGTTATCGCTATTGTGGGTCTGATTTTGGTTAAGAAAGTTCCAGTATCCTCAATTCATGTACGAGGTTAAAGGGGAGATAATGAAAGTAGAAAAATGTGATATTTATGCTGGTGAGCGATTATTAATTAGACAGGGATCCTTTGTAGTTGATTCGAATCGGTTAAATTTATTAATAGGTAATAATGGAGTTGGCAAAACAGTTATTCTGGATAAAATATCTAATTTGGATAGAAATCGACCGGCGGAATTTATTGGCTTTCCGGATGCCAAAGATATTATCTATCAAACTCAAGGTGCAAGCTTTATTGATGAAGTGACTGTTTTAACAACGTTAAAATTATTTGGAGAAATGGCTGGCGTTGACCTGGTAAATCATTTGAATTTACCTGAAATCATTTCTAAAAATATGGAAGCACGATTTGGTAATTTGTCGGGAGGCGAACGGCGATTTATTATCATTTGGGCTTCGTTACAGGTACCACGAAAACTCTATTTGTTTGATGAACCATTCGCTAATTTAGACCCCTATCACGTATCTCAATTAATGAAATTATTCTATTCAGAATTAGCAACAGGGAAAACCATTTTATTAACAACTCATCAATTTGAAGAGTTAATTCCGGATCGAACGCACATAACGCATATTGCCCATCAAAGAGTTGACTTTGATGGCACAATGACAGACTTTATGATGCATCATGGAGACGATCTACAGAATGTTTTGAAAGAAATTGCATCATAAAAATTAATCAAAGTTGATCATAACGTTCTTACTCGTTTGACAGAAAAACGCTACCCTGAGGGGCGGCGTTTTTTTGATGAACATGGAGAACCTTTTTGTGCTCAATTAACGGCAAAAGCCTTTCATATGAAGGGTTGCGCTTGGTAATTGACGAGGTGCCCGTTAAAATTGCGCAAATCCTAATCGCTTTTGCTAGTGCTTTCTTGGTAAATTAGTATACTGAAGTTAATGGAAATGAAAGAGAGAGACGCAATGGAATTTACCTTTAACGAGAACTTACTATCTTTAAGAAAAGAACATAATTTATCTCAAGAAAGCTTAGCAAACGAATTGTATGTCACCAGACAAACAATTTCAAAGTGGGAAACTGGTGAGGTCACACCTGATTTGGCTAAGATTCAATCAGTTGCTGATTACTTTCAGGTTCCGGTTGAAGAGGTTCTATTTGGCCAGCAACAATCATCAACGTTAACCGGCGCAGTGAAAGACCGTGCCAAAAAGTTTTTTGAGGAAGATGAAGCTGACAAAGACTGGCACGAAAACCATCGTTGGCGCGAGTGGCAATATCGGCCGATTAATAATGGTTGGGAGTTTTTGGCACGCTATTATTGGATTTTATTTGCTTTAGTCGGGATGATTGGCTGGTTTGTAAGCAAAAAATAAAAGATATGGATATCTGTTTTTAGGTTAAGTGACGGAAAGGCTTGGATGTCAGGAGTTCGAACACATAATTAATTGATGTCAGGAAAGCTGAGGTGATGTCTGTTAAATCAATTTGACCGTGGTAGAATGGTGCAAATTAAAGAAATTTTAATTGTGTTTGGAAAGGAAGCAACCATGGTAAAAAGTTATGTTGTCGACGCGTTTGCAAGTGAGATTTTTAAGGGTAATCCGGCGGCAGTCCTCTTCGTTGATCATTTCCCAAGTGATGAAATGATGCAAAATATTGCAATGGAAAATAAGCTTTCTGAAACAGCTTTTGCTGTTAAAAAAGATGACAACCACTATGATTTACGGTGGTTCTCACCAGCCGGTGAGATTGACCTTTGTGGTCATGCTACCTTGGCTACCGGTTTCTTAGTCTTTCAAAAGGCGGCTCCAAAAGATGAAGAGTCAGTGGTTTTCAACACCATGAGTGGTGATTTGACGGTCACAAAGAAGGGTGACCTGTATGAGATGGACTTCCCAACTTACGATTTGAAGGCAATTCCTGTAACTGAAGCCATGACGGAAGCCTACGGTGCCCGACCAGATGCTGCCTATCTTGGACGTGATTTGGTCTGTGTTTTCCCACAAGGAACAGCAATTGCTGCAATGAATCCTGATATAGAAAAGCTGAAAAAATTAGATGGGATGGCCCAACATGCTACAGCCATCGTGGATGATGAATATGATTGTGTATCACGGTCATTTGCGCCTAAGTTAGGGATTAACGAAGATCCTGTCTGTGGTAGCGGTCACTGTCATATCGCCCCATACTGGTCAGAACGACTAGGTAAGCACCAATTGACTGCTTACCAGGCTTCACCACGGTCAGGCGTCCTTCACTGCGATTATGAGGGTAAGCGGACTAAGCTAAGCGGCGAGGCAGTTCTTTATTCTGAAAATGAAGTGAACTTAGCGATTTAAAAATAGCTCATCGAAGCCAATTTTATTAGGTGTACGGGAAAATATTCCGTGCATCTTTTTTAGTGGGTATGATTAAGTCGAAAGTATGATATCAGGGGCAGGGGCTATTGTCTCGTTCGATTGTGGCCAATTAATTTATCATTTTGGTTTTGTTAGTTCTCTGTTTAGACGTAAAAATAGCGTTTCAGTAATTTTTAGTTGTGTGACAACTGCTAATTTATCATTGGCTTACCTAGTTAACGTCCACAGGTCATGAATGAGTTTTGAAGTATCGGCGAAGGCATAGCGGTAAATGATGACCAGAAGGCCGATGAGGTTGGTAAAGAGGCCGGTAATCAGGTAACTTTGCACCTTAATGGCAACAATGTCCGCTAAAAAGATGGTAATGCCTAGAATGGCGACCGTCACTAGTGCAAAGTAAAGACTAATGGAAATGATTAGCCAACGGCGAATGGCGGCTTTTGATTTAAGTTCCTTCACTAACTGTCCCTGGATGGCCGAAGCGGTGCCATTGTTAATAACGTGGCTGCGCAAGGATTCCGCTTGATCTTGTGCAAACAGAGTCTGGTCGTCAAAGGGGACGACCACTGGGGTAATAATTTTTTCCTTTAATTTACTTTTCTTACTTTGGGTCATTTGCTTTGGGAAACCTCCTGGATTAAAGTTGTTAGACGATTGCGAGCAATATGATCATTGATAAAGTAGATTAATGAGAATTTTTGGATTAATCGGGCCATGGATAAAGTTTGCCAATCGAGATCTTGTAGGATTGGCTGGGCGGTAGCATCAGGGACTAAGAAATATTCTGCAAATAAATCAGCTTCTGCTTCGGTTGGATTGCTTGTCGAGAGTTGGCAGGAACCATCCGAAAAGGGATAATCTAAAATATCAATGTCGTCGACTTGGTTAGACTCTTGACGAACCCGTTCAATCACCTGAGGATTATCTTGGTTAACCTGGTAATCCCATCCTAAAATGAGTTGGCCAAGTTCCTTTGCAAGCATGTAAATCCAGTCGCGGTGGTTTAAGGCATTTTCAACGACAATCTGTGGCTGATCTTTGTCCATGTTATACAGGGTGTAAGCAGTGGCCGCTAAATCTGATAAATCGGCATTGATTACGGCTAGGCCAGCTGATTTAAAATAGGTAGCAAGATTTTCATTGTCGACGTTTGGGCCCATGATTGTTTGATGGGCTTTCTCGGCACTTTTTTTGATTTCGATTTGGCGCTTGTAACTAAGCATTGGCATCCTCCTCTAATTTTTCGTCATTATTGTAGCATTGAAGGAAGGGATACTTTTAGGCTAGTCCTAGGTGCCATCATTGATCTTTTGGGGACAACGGGCCGGTTTTTTCTGGTACAATGAGGACAAGAATGTTTAAATTTTAAGATTAGAAGAGGGACGGCAAATGACGCCAGCAGCATTTTTTCAACAGGCTAAAGACGATGGCGTGATTCCGTTGGGGGCCGAATTGCAATCTAGTTTTCAATTTGGTGTCGCAGCTAATGAACTCGCCCAGTTAGTCCTTAAAGGCGTTAAGACTGCCACTGCGAGTGCGTATGATTTGTACGAAGCAGAAGAGCCCTTACCTGCTTTTGGTGCCTACGATGTTATTTTGGATGAGCAAAATCAACCTGTTGGCATTATTAAAAACGATGCGGTCACAATTGAACAGTACCTAGATGTTAACGCTCAACATGCCTATGAAGAGGGCGAGGGGGACCGCTCATTAGCCTATTGGCGCCATGTACACCATGATTTTTTCACTGCCGCCTACCACGAAGAGGGCAAAGTGTTTCGAGAAAATCAGGCACAAATTGTCCTGGAAAAATTTCACTTAGTTTATCCACAATAAAAAGGTCGAAACAAGATTGTTTCGACCTTTTTGTCTGCTATTTGGCAGAATTAAGATTATTCTGATTTGGAATATTTAATAAATTGATGTTGTGTGGTTGGCAGTTGCCATGAGGGTAATATTGCCTGCTAACAAAAGTGTGACAAAGGCAATTAGGTTATCGCTTTTGAAAACGAATAAAAAGCAGATTACAAAAATTATGGAGTAGGCAAAGGGGATGATAAATTGCACCCAGGTATTTAAACTAAATTTGACGATAATCGCCTGTGCTAAAATTACGAGCATTGAAACAAAGATAAATGCGGACTTTTCACTTGCCATTTTAATTCTCCCCTAATTGTCATAAGACACTATTCTATACTTCTCTAGAAGTAATTGTATCATTTAATTTCATATTTTTCTAATAAAAAGAAATTAAAAGGCACTTGTTTATTATTTTTTAATATTTATTGAGGAAAATTTGCTATTAAGCGATAAAATTTTTGAATTTATCATTTCATTTCTAATTTTTTCTGGTATGCTGTCCTTAGAAAAAGTTTCACCCGAGACTTTGAGCAGGTGGGCAGACCCCCGGGGAGAAAGCAGATGCAGACACTCGTCATGCACTATCGTCGAACTTTTGCGACCTTCTTTGTCGCAGTTTTGGAATTTTTTTTTCGTTTTTATTGGGTCTTTGATTTCACCTGGAGAGCCGATATCCTATTGGGTATCGCTCTACTTGGGATTAGCTGTGATTACCGTCCTGTCGATGTTAGTTGACTGGGGTGTTAAAAAGTGTCGGAAAAAGTAAAATTTTATAAATAAGAATTAGTCTCGTAGTGATATGAACCCTGAAATTAGGGGTTCATATCAAGTTATGCGAGGCTGATTTTTTTAATGGTGTTTTATCGATTAAGAGAGCGTTGTCGATCAATATCAACGTTGGTTCGACCGGCAATAAAGAGAATTTTCCAAACCATGATGACCAGTTGAAACTGTGGGGAAAAAATGAGAATCAGCAACCAGGCCAGACCCTGAGAAATAATGGCAAACGGGTTGGTTAAGTAACGGACAATCCGCATTTGGCGAAGATCCTCTGCCTCTTGCAGCCTTCCTAATTTTTGATTATCCAGGATAGCTGTGAAGACCAGTAGTAAAAAGGCTGCAGTCCACACCAGGAAGACTAGGCCGTAAAAAATTTCTGGCCCACGAGCTGAAAGGTCTTGACCAATCCAAGCCGTTGCTAGCGGTAAAAAGGAAGTGGTGAAGAGCCAGAGGGCATTGATAACGAAGAGCTTGTGAGTCACCCGGTGAATTTTGCTGGCGATATAGAGATGGTTGTACCAGGCTTCCCCTAGGAAAAGCCAGCCAATGCTATAAGAAATAAAGTAGGGAAACTGTTTTAAAATGGCTGTGATATTGCTGGAATTTGGTACCTTAAATTCCAAAATCATGATGGTAAAAATAATGACCAAAATTCCATCGGTAAATCCTTCAAATCGTGACTTTGTTACCATAAACATAACCTCTCAAAAACTGATTTATTATAGGCCAGTATAGACTTTTTGACTCCTAGACAATAGAGGGGAGTCCGCTCGATTACAGGGCGTCCCGATGGGTTTGAACAAACTTGGCGAAATTTTTAGCGCCATTGGTCAGCAGACCGTCATTTTTTTGTAACAGGTTAATGGATCGGCTGATGGCGGGGATCATATCGAATGATTTAATCTGGTAGAGTGCTTCGGTTTCTTCATCCATTGGCATAATGCTGTAGCCTAGGCCTTGTTCGACCATTAGGATGGTTGAAAAGCTATCGTGTAGTCGTAGTTTCATCTTGGGTTCAATCCTAATCTTTTGGAACTCCGAGACTGATTCACTAAAGAGACCTTCTTCGAGGAGGATATAGTCGTAGTTTGTCAAATCAGCGAGGGGGATGGGCTGATTGTCTGGTGTTGGTCAGGTAGCCTATAGCTTACTGCCAAAGCCCTTGTTGAAAGAATATCCAACGACTGTAGTTGTTGGTTGGGGGATGCTTTTGGGTAGTTTGCCATTGTTACCGGCCAGCCTCCGTGATCATTTGTTTTATCAATTAATAAATTGGCAGTTGGCGAACGTACTCTTTATCGTTGTTGTTGGCACTGTTGTAGCCTGCCTGTGCTATATTAATAGCCTGAAGTTCCTATCAGCCACGATTGCACAGATTCTGGGATTGTTTGAACCACTGACGGCAGCTTTGTTTTCAGTCCTTTTTCTCGGACAAAATCTTGTCCTGGTTGAAGTACTTTGAATCTTTTTAATCGTGATCGTGGTTTTGCTGCAAAAACCTCAACAAAGTGCGCATGCTTCTTAAATAATGTAAAATCAGCCGTGTTTTAGTGGCTGATTTTTTATTTGGGTTTGCTAAAGCTGGTGGGTCGAGCGGGATTGATTTTTCATGAACTTAGCAGGAAAAAACCAATACTAGAATCTTTTTAACATTTGTCTTTAAAATTTGTCATGATAGTATTATAATCGTAATATATTGAAAAGGGGGAATTAAGGATGGCAACATTACGTGATGGTTCAAAAGAGAACCGCGAATCTTTTGAAGAGGAAAAGAATAAGCAAGCTCAAGAACACGCCGCTGAAGCCCATGAAGAGAAGGCAAATACCCGTGTTGAAGATGCTAAGCATAAGGATGCTCGCTACGACAACGAGGAATTCGAGAACGAAAAGAAAGAATTCGAAGGTCAATAAGCATAATCGGGGGAAATCGTTATGGAAAAAAAGCATGAATTTGAAGCGGCAGATGCTCGCGAAGTTGAAGATGCTAAGCGCCAAGATGAACGCCTAGAAAAGCAATCAGAGTTCGTTAAGTCATCGCACGAAAGTCGTGAGAAGGCTGATGAAAAATGAGTTAAAACGCCTGTATGGGCGTTTTTTTTATTGTTCTTTTGTAAAAATATTGCTGGTTCGCTACAATGAATTGGAAAGAAAAGGAATAATTTAACATGAAAAATAAAATAACTGATCTCACCATTCTTTATCCACGAACAGTTGCAATCGTTCTGGTGACCGTTCTCAATATTATTTATATTTTATTAGTGAACTTATTTTCGCCCGGTCAATCTTTGCTTGGCTGGCTGAATAGTTTGGTCGTTAATGTGGCTGGTTTTGCGGTACTAATGGTCCTCAGCTGGTTATGGGCGAAGTTTGTTAATCGAAAAAAATAAAGGAGTTGCTCTTAATGAGCAACTCCTTTATTGGGTAATGGGCTTAATGGAGTTTTTTGTTTAGTTCATGAACTAATTTTTTCGCTTGGGCCATGGAAATTAGCCAGATAATCAGATAAATCAGTAGATAAATCAGTGTGTAAAAGGCCACCCATGGAAGTGAGAGGGGGAACCAGCCTGCTAAAATAGCTAAAATCGTGAATCCACCATAGGTTAACGAAAAGTGTTCGATTGTTCGACGGGTAATACTAAGACGGTCATTTTGAAAAATGGTACTGGAAAGCGCAAAGAGGATGCCCATGAGCCCCCAAAGAACGATGGAACATACTAAAGCAGTGAGTGGCCGGCGAAAGTGACCGGTGAAGGTTGGCCCGGAGGCAATTAAGTTGGGGAGTTGGTAGGCATATGAGAAAGAAACAGCCGACAAAAGGCCAATATTAATTCCTAAACTAGCGCCTAATAAAATTCTTTTGAAGATTTTCATGACAGATTCTCCTTTTTGATGCGTCGCATGTACCGCCTTGAAGCAAAAGTAGTTTGACCATCTCGTAAGATAACTTCATAGGCGCCCGTTTTACTAAGTTGAAAGCGTTGAATGAAGTGACGATTAATGATTTCGGATTGAGAAATTTGAATAAATAAGTTTTCTGGTAAAAAGTCGGCTAGCTCATAAATTCGTTTTTGCGTTTTATAGCGCTGACCGTTGACTTGGCAATAAACCGCATGCGCTTCCGTGTAAAAACGGTCGATGCTGGGCAGTTCAATTTGTTGGTAATCCTCTTGATCTTTGACGAAGAGGCTACTGTGATTGATAACGCTTTGAATTTCGTGCTCTAGGTAGACAATTTCGGCCGTTTTCTGCTTAGCGAAAATAACGATATTGGGTGTCTGAGTATTTTGATCAATTTTGGTGGATACTTTCATTGCTTTTTCCTTTTGACACGGTTTTGTTAAATTCACTGTAAAACAAATCAAGGAAAAAAGGGGAAAGATTTTATTATTCGGTCTTTATTGCTGGAAAAGCGGTTAAAAATAGAAAGGGAGCAATTAATTTTTACATAAAAAATAATTATTCCAATTTAAATCATGGATTTTAATCGGCTTTTGACTGCTCCTGGTCAGTTTTTTAATCTTTTTGCCATTTTTAAAGAACTGAATGTTTCCATATTGCTTAAATGAAAGTGTAATGAGAATAACATTAAGATTAATTTCCGTTATGGTATAATCATTCTATCCAAAAGTTCGGTTTTATTGATTTTGGAAATTTATTTTTTAATTATTTTATTAGAATAGATTGTGGAGGATGTATTGTCATGAAGGAAACTGGATCAACAACAGTCAAGCGTGGTATGGCGCAGATGCAAAAGGGTGGGGTCATCATGGATGTCGCCAACGTTGAACAGGCAAAGATTGCAGAAGAAGCCGGCGCTGTTGCTGTGATGGCCTTGGAACGAGTACCATCAGATATTCGTGCTGCTGGGGGAGTTGCGCGGATGTCTGATCCAGCGATGATTGAAGAAATCATGGCTGCTGTTTCAATCCCTGTAATGGCCAAGGCTCGCATCGGTCATATTGCCGAAGCACACGTTTTGGAAAGTATCGGTGTGGACTACATCGATGAAAGTGAAGTGTTGACGCCAGCTGATGACAACTTCCACATTGCTAAGAATGAATTTACAGTGCCATTTGTTTGTGGTTGCCGTGACCTTGGGGAAGCATTGCGTCGAATCGGTGAAGGTGCTTCAATGTTGCGGACGAAGGGGGAACCCGGTACGGGGGATGTTGTGGAAGCTGTTCGCCACATGCAAAAGGTTAACGAACAAATTCGCCACATTCAAAACGAAAAGCCTGAACATTTGATGGCCATCGCTCGTGACTTGCGGGCACCATTGGACTTGGTTCAAGAAATCCATGAAATTGGCAAGTTGCCAGTGGTTAACTTTGCTGCCGGTGGGATTTCAACGCCAGCTGATGCTGCTTTGATGATGAACCTTGGTGCTGATGGGGTCTTTGTTGGTTCTGGTATTTTCAAATCAGAAAACCCAGCTAAGTTTGCCAAGGCAATTGTGACCGCGACGGCGAACCCAACTGACTACCACTTGATTGCCGAAGTTTCAAAGAACTTGGGTGCCCCAATGAAGGGAATCGATACGGCAACTTTGCACGACGAAGACAAGATGGCTCCTCGCGGAATCTAATTGATTGAAAAAAGGAGCAAGCAAATGGTAATTGGTGTTTTAGATTTACAAGGCGCTGTTGACGAGCATATCCAAATGCTTTCCCAGTGTGGTGTGACAGGGAAAAAGGTACTCTCAGAGGAAGGCTTAAATCAGGTCGATGGTTTGATTATTCCTGGTGGCGAGAGTACGGCAATTATGAACCTATTGCTCAAGTTTGATTTGTTAAAGCCCCTTCAGGAGAAGGTGGCAGCAGGATTGCCAATCTTTGGAACTTGTGCTGGTTTGGTACTCTTATCCCGTTCGGATGCTTTGGCTGGTATTGAAGGCAAAGTAGAACGGAACGGTTTTGGCCGACAAAAGGATAGCTTCCAAGCTGATATCGATGTGGCTGGTTTTGACCAACCATTTCCCGGCATCTTCATCCGTGCTCCTTATTTGAAGCAGGTAGCAGATGATGTTGAAGTATTGGCAAAGATTGACGATGACCGGATTATTGCCGTTAAGCATGGCAAGATTTTGGCAACGTCCTTCCATCCAGAATTGTCTGATGATACTCGGATGCACCAACTTTTCTTGGACATGGTCAGCGCATAAATCTGATTGGAATAGACAAACGATACAATGAATTTAAAAGATAGCAAGGGCGTACATGCCATTACTGTCTTTTTTAGTGTGGAAATTAAACTTTAAAATCAGTAAATATTTTTGACTGTGTAGTCAAAAAAGAGTTATAATACAGCCATGGGACGAAATAAAAAATTTGATACGGTTGAAACAATAGGACAAATACAGCAAGTATTTATTCAAAAGGGTTATAATGCGACTTCTCTGGATGACTTAGTGCAAGCGACGGGGTTACTGCGTGGTAGTTTATACAGTACCTTTGGTAGTAAGGAGGGGATGTTCATTGCGGCTCTATCAGATAGTCTTGAAAAAGAAAGTGAGGAAAGCTGGCACTTAATTTTGATTGCAATGACTGAACTTACTAATCAAAGTAAGCGAGTTTTTGAAATCATAAATCAGTGGTATCATCATCAGTCTTATCAAACGGTTACGGAAAAACTAGGTCAAATTGTATTAAAAGAGAGCGGAATAACGGAGGTGAAATGATGGGAAATCGCGTTTATATTCAACAGAATCAGCTCGTGGTAGAGCCAGTGGGATTGAATAAGTTGACAACCCTTAAAACACATCTAATTTTTCCCATTACCCATGTCGCCGGTGCGTCATTAGACAGTGGTATTTTAGCGGATCCTAAGGGATTACGTGTGGGCGGAACGCACACTGCCAATTATTGGGGTGGAAGTTTTCATCAAAATAATGAAACTACTTTTTATAATGTTAAGGCTAACGAGATACCCGTAGTTATTCAATTGCAGAATGAAAAGTATAATCGTTTAGTTTTAGGCGTAAAAAATCCTAAACAGCTAGTTCAATCGATTAATAATCAACTGTAATGTTTTTAGCTAGCAGTAGGCATTGATACTAAGAATCAGGCATATCAAGTTTCTTGACTCTTTTCTTTATTAAAAAGTGGTGGTTTTTTTCTATCAAAATTTCTGAAGGGTTTTGGTTTTGTGGCTATAATTACCATTAAGATAATGTTCATGATGTGTTTATAGCGACTAAACGTAAATTGCCTTTCAACAACCCCCTTGACTATCTTTGGTATAATAGAAGTAATATGCACTGGCTGATTTTTCCAGTGAAGTGTTTGATAAGATAGATGTTAGGAAGACTGATGGTCAAGAAAAACTTAGTCAAAGCAAACTTAACAGGTGACCGAATTGGGGTCTTTTTTGGAACCTTGGCACCGATGCACATTGGGCACCAGGCCGAAATTTATAAGGCCGCAGCCCTGAATGATGGGGTCGTTGTGATTACTTCGGGGTACACAGGCGACCGTGGCGATCAAATTGGTTTGCCGGTTGAAAAGCGGTTCCGTTACCTCCGGGAGGCCTTCAATGATGAAGACAACATCAAGGTTGATTATATCAATGAAGATGATATTCCTCAGATGCCGAACGGTTGGCAGGAGTGGACAGACCGGTTGACGGCGACGATTCGACGAAATATTGTCAACCCTGAGGCGCAGATTACGCTATATACAGGTGAAGCAGACTATAAGGAAATGCTGGAAAAGATGTTGCCAAAAGATGGTCATTTCCGTGTCTCATTAATGGACCGCACCATTTTAAAGGTATCGGCAACAGCTGTTCGTAATGATCCCTTGGGGAACTGGGACTTTATTAACCGTGTTTTCCGCCGCCATTTTGCTAAAAAGATTTTGGTCGTTGGGGCACCGCAAACAGGTAAATCAACTTTAACCAGGCGTTTAGCCCGAACATCCAACTCACCTTTTTCGGTAGAGTTTTCACGAACTTACCAGGAAAAATCAAATGTCTTTGATAGTGAACTACTTTTAAAGGATTATTCGCGGATTATTCAAGGCCAGTATGATGCCAATTCGGCCGAGATCAACTCACCGGCTAATAACGGCTTGACCTTCTTCGATACGGATGCGATGGTGACCATGGCGGAAGCTAGGGAGTGGTTACCAAAAGATGACTTGGCTCAATTGTTACCACTATTTGATAATACAATTCAAGAAGAAGAACTCGATTTGATTTTGGTTATTCCACCAGCAGTGGCTGTTTTAAACGGCGCAGATCCAATTGAAAGTGCCCAATTTGATCGCCACCTTTGGCAGGTGATTGCCGACTATGGCTATGATGATTTGGCAGTGGCTTTGGATCGGCCGGGTGGACCCGATGACCCAGCGGGTTACTATGCCCGGTATATGCAGGCTTTGGAAATTATTGAAGATAAAGTTGGCATTAATTTAACCAAGGTTTAAGATAAGGACCCTGAACGTTTCGGGTCTTTTTTATTCTAGCTTTATCTATTGCAAGTAAGCTATTGAAAACATAACAAAGAAGGAGGTGACCAGCGGTGGCACTGACGTACGCACAGGTGGTGGTGGATGTTCCCACCCAACAAACGAATCGACCGTATACTTATTTGATTCCAGATGAGATTCAAGATGAAGTGCAACCCGGTGTCCGTGTTTTGGTCGCCTTTGGTTACCGCTCGGTTTTGGGTTATGTGTTAAAAATCGGTGTCGAATTGCCAGCTGATTTAGCCGTTGACCAGGTCAAGGATATTTTGACGGTCTTAGATGACCATCCGGTTCTCAGCCAGGAAATGTTGGACTTATCCGAGGAATTGGCGCAAACTAATTTTTCATTCCAGGTCTCTTTTTTGGCTTTGATGCTGCCAACCGCTTTAAAGGCATCCTACAAGAAGCGTTTGCGAGCACAAGCTGGCTTGTTGCCTGCTGACCGTGTGGCCTACTTAGACGGTCAGGAGGAGCGCTTAGTTAAAACCAAGGACTTTTCGGCGAAGGAGTGGCGGCAGGTCCGCCAGTTAGCTGCGGCAGGTCAACTGTCAATCGAAACGGTGATTGAAAATAAGGGCCGAATTAAAACGGAACTGGCCTATCAGGTAACCAGTGACCAGGGCCTATTGGGCCAAGCGGAAGAAACTTTGCGTAAATCAGCTAAAAGTCAGGCTGCTTTGTTGGCCTTTTGCCAGGAACACCCTGGTGAAACCTTTACGAAGCGCGATTGGTTGGCCCAAGTTGATGTCGCTCCAGCAACATTGACAACTGGTGTCAAAAACGGCTGGTTGGTCAAGCGCCAGGTTGAGCAGAAGCGGCGTCCCGGAGCACTGGCCTCGGGCAAAGTTGAAGCAGTTAAGGTTTTAAACGAAGATCAGCAGAAGGCTTATGATGCCGTGACTGCAGCCATTACGGCTAAGGAAAAGACGACCTTTTTGCTTGAGGGGATTACCGGGTCTGGGAAGACTGAGGTTTACCTCCAAGCGGCGCAAAAAACGATTGATCAGGGGGAACAAGTCCTCTTTTTAGTTCCTGAAATTGCGCTGACACCACAGATGCAAAAACGAGTGGCAGACCGTTTTGGGGATGCAACTGCAGTCCTGCATTCTGGTCTGTCGGCCGGAGAGCGCTATGATGAATGGCGTCGAATTCAATCCGGCCAGGTTAAGGTGGTGGTTGGTGCCCGGTCAGCGGTCTTTGCCCCGCTAGCTAAGCTGGGCTTGATTATCGTTGATGAGGAGCACGAAACTTCCTATAGCCAAAGCGAAAATCCACATTATTCTGCCCGCGACGTGGCCTTATGGCGGGGCGCCTATCATCAGGCACCCGTTGTTTTGGGTTCTGCAACCCCTTCACTGGAAAGTCGAGCTCGGGCGCAAAAGGGCGTTTATCAATTGCTGACGCTAACGAAACGGGCAGCGGCAGCGGCCACGTTGCCACCGGTTGAGATTGTTGATATGCGACAGACGGTTGTTCTAAAAGGGGATACTAATTTTTCAACCGAACTTTTGGAAAAGTTGAAAGATCATTTAGCCCGTGGGGAACAAGCCGTTTTGCTACTGAACCGCCGGGGCTTTTCTTCCTTTGTGATGTGTCGGGACTGTGGCTATGTTCCAAAAGACCCTAATTGTAACTTGGCCATGACCCTGCACATGGATACGAAAACCTTGAAGTGCCATTACTGCGACTTTCAGGCACCAATTCCGCATATTTGTCCAAGCTGTGGATCAAAGCGGATTCGCTACTACGGAACTGGGACTGAAAAGGTCCAAGAAGAATTGAGCCGTGTTCTACCGGAGTACCCGGTAATCCGCTTGGACCAGGATACGACGAAGAAGAAGGGCGCCATGGCGCAAGCCCTGGCTGATTTTGGCGCTAAAAAAGCACAAATCTTGTTGGGAACGCAAATGGTTGCCAAGGGCTTGGACTTTGAGGATGTTACCCTGGTTGGCGTTTTAAATGCTGATACGGGATTGGGCTTACCTGATTTTCGTGCCAGTGAAAAAACCTTTGAACTGCTTACCCAGGTTGCCGGGCGTGCTGGTCGAGGTGACCGGGCAGGGGAAGTGGTGATTCAAACGTTTAATCCGAAACACTACGCTCTGACGTTTGCCCAGCGCCACGATTATGAGGGCTTTTACCGACAAGAAATGGCCATCCGCCATGCCGGTGAATTTCCGCCCTACTACTACACAATTCAGATTCAGAGTTCGCACCCCGATGAAAATCTAGTGGCCATCCAGAGTGCCAAAATTGGCCTTTGGCTGCGAAAAAAATTACCACAGGATGTTTTGATGCTTGGACCATCGCCTCAAGCTATTGCAAAGCTAAAGGGGCGGTACTATTTCCAGATTTTGCTCAAACTGAAGAACCCCCATGAGGCAGATGCATTACTGCGTGACTTGGTTGATCGCTCGCAAAAGGCTGAGGCTGGTTTCCAGCTTTCGGTGAAGCGTGACCCAGTTACCTTTATGTAAGGATTCATGCGGTCTTGGCAGAGACGTTTTGGTGTCATTGGATGGTACTTAATTGGTACTGCCTTGGCGTCAATGAGTCTTTTGATTGAATTTGTTATAATGAATGAAAGCGCCGACTTTCTAATCGGCAGAACTAGTGAGGAAGTTAATGACCAATCGCGTTGTCTTTATGGGAACACCCCAATTTGCTGTTCCAATTTTAGAGGCCTTAGTGGCTGATCCCCAATATGATGTTTTGGCTGTTGTCACACAGCCTGACCGACCACAGGGTCGCAAGCAAAAGTTGACACCAAGTCCGGTTAAAATGGCCGCCTTAGCCCATGATTTACCGGTCTTACAGCCGGAAAAAATCAGTGGTTCAGCCGAAATGGCCGAATTAATTGGTCTGGCTCCTGATTTTATTGTGACGGCCGCTTTTGGGCAATTCTTGCCGGAAAAGTTGTTGCAGGCAGCCAAGGTGGCGGCGGTGAATGCCCATGCTTCCTTGCTGCCAAAGTATCGTGGTGGTGCGCCAGTTCATTACGCGATTATGAACGGTGACCAAGAAACGGGTGTTTCATTGATGTACATGGTCAAGAAAATGGACGCTGGTGATGTGATTGATGTGGTTAAGGTGCCGATTGAGGCAACTGACAACGTGGGGACCATGTTTGATAAGTTGAGCGCTGTCGCAGCACCATTGGTTCTTGCTAACTTGCCCAAATTGGCAGCGGGAACAGCTCAAACAGAGCCACAAGACCCTGACCAGGTTAGTTTTTCACCAAACATCAGTCGTGACCAGCAGAACTTAGATTTTGCTAAAGAGACTGCTGAACAGTTAAACTGGCATATTCGTGGCTTGTACCCAACTCATCCAGCCCATGCCGTGGTTGGTGGCGAACGCTTTAAGCTCGTGGAAACGACACCGTTAGCTGAAACAACAGAAGCAAAGCCGGGCGTGATTACAAAAAAAGATAAGAAACACCTGGTGATTGCGGCCGCTGATGGAACGCAATTAGCAATCCAAAGTTTGCAGCCAGCCGGCAAGAGTGTCATGGCCGTGGCCGCCTATTTGAATGGCGCCGGTCAAAAGTATACAGTGGGCGACCAGTGGGTCACCATCGAGGAAGTTAATGCCTAATCAAGTAAAAAACAGTCAAAATCCCCGTTTGCTAGCAGTTACCACGTTAGCTAAAATTAAAAACGGTGCATATTCTAACCTGCAGTTGAACCAGGTGATTAAGAGCCATCAACTGAAAGCGGTTGATAAGGGTCTCTTAACAACCCTGGTTTATGGAACGATTCAGTATCGTCTATTACTAGAATACTGGTTGGCACCTTTTGTAAAGGGGAAAAAATTAGAACCTTGGGTTAAGGAATTACTCTTGACGGCATTGTTCCAGTGGCATAAACTAGACAAAATTCCGAAGCATGCGATTTTTAACGAAACGATTGAAGTGGCTAAAACCCTCGGAAACGCGGGGACAGCTAAATTTGTGACGGCAATTCTTCATAATATGGACCGTACAGGTCTTCGTGATGAGAGTAAAATTGCAGACCCAATCGAACATTTATCGATTTCGTATTCGTTACCTGTTTGGCTGGTAAAGGCCTTATTGGACCAAGTTGGCGAAGATAAGACCAAGAGGATTTTAGCCTCTTTGAATGAAGCACCGGCCCAGGCTGTTCGAGTTAATACGGCTAAGGCAACGGTTGCTGATACGAAGGCCAGTTTGATGGGCGAAGGACTGTCCGTTCGCGACTCCGCCGTGGCTGCCGATGCCTTGGTGGTTACCGGTGGTCACGTGGCTTCTTCCAAGGCCTTTATTGGCGGGCTGATTACGATTCAAGATGAATCCGCCATGTTGCCGGTTGAGGCGCTAGACATTGATGAGTCAGTTCACTCTGTTTTGGATGCCGCAGCCGCTCCCGGTGGCAAGACGACCCAGATTGCCCAGTACTTATCTGGAAATGCCAAGGTTCTGGCCTTAGACATCCACGAGCACAAGGTTAAGTTGATTAAGGCCAATGCCAACCGCCTTGGTTTAGCTGACCGGGTTGAAGCAAAAGCTTTGGATGCTCGGCAGGTGCCGGAAAAGTTGGACCAAGACTTTGACCGAATTTTGGTCGATGCGCCTTGTTCTGGCTTAGGACTTTTGCGTCGTAAACCAGAAATTCGCTATGAAAAGTCACTTGAGGATGTTTTGCACCTCGCTGACTTACAGCTTTCGATTTTAAATGCGACCGCGAAGCGCTTAGCACCTGGTGGCCGTTTGGTTTATAGTACTTGTACGATTTTAAATCAGGAAAACGATGGCGTGATTGAACGCTTTTTAGCTGAAAATCCTGATTTTACCTTGTTGAAGACACCAACCGATAAGAAGTTGAAGGATGATCGAGTAGGCGACGTGTTGAAAATCTACCCGGATGACTACGAGACGGATGGCTTTTTCGTAGCCACCCTTCAAAGGAAGGATTAGATAAGATGGCAATTGCTTATATCAGCGAAAAAGGCCCTACACGGGTCGATAATCAAGACGCAGTGGGCGCCTTTTATAATCAATCGGGCGAAGCTTTAGTGATTGTCGCTGATGGCGTTGCCTCTAATCCAGGCTCTAAGCAGGCCAGTCAAATTGTGGTGGAAACACTTGGTTCTGCTTGGCAAAAAAAGAATATGACCGATCCAGAAAGCGTGAAGGACTGGCTAGTGCATCAGGCTGCTTTGGCCAACCGCGCGATTTTGTTAGCTGGACAAAAAAATCCGCGGGTTAACAAAATGGCGACAACTGTGGTTTTGGCTGCTTGCTTGCCAGGAAAAATCTTAGTCGCAAACGCTGGCGATTCCAGAGCCTATTTGTTGCGGGGGGAAAGTGCTGAATTGTTGACCTTTGACCATACCCTGCGTAATGAAATCAAGCGTGATAGTGGTCAAATTTATGATGAAAACCTACCTGAGGCTAATTCTTTGACCCGCTATTTGGGGGTTAATCAAAAAGTTGACCTTGAGTGGACGACTTTTGTCCCTAAAAAAGATGATTGGCTCTATTTGACCTCCGATGGGCTGGTCAAGGTTCTTTCAATTGAGGACCAAGTCAAACTGCTCCAACCAAGACGCCACCGTCCGGGAAATGAGCCGCCATTGGGATCTGTCTTAGATTTGACCGAACGAATCCGGGCCCTGATGAAGGCAGCCAATGCGCGCCAGGCACCGGACAATATTACAGCATTGCTGGTGACTGATTTAACGAATCCAAACCAGCAAATGGCGGCCAAGGCCTATGCCGATGTTCGTCAGATACCAGATAATAAGCAAGAAATGCCGCAACGAACAGGGAGGCAAAATTAATGGAACAAGGAACGATGATTGATCACCGCTACCGAGTAGTGCGCCCTCTGGGTGGTGGCGGCATGGCTAATGTCTACCAAGCTTTTGATACTTATTTGAACCGTGATGTCACGTTGAAGATGATTCGATTGGATATCAAGGACCAACCGGATGCTGTTGAACGCTTTCAACGTGAGGCAAAATCAGCAACTGCTTTAATCAATGACCATATTGTGCAGGTTTATGATGCCGGTGAATTTGATGGTTCCTCTTATTTGGTGATGGAATATGTCGATGGGATGGATTTGAAGGATTATACCCAGGCGCATTTTCCAATCCCTTATCACGAAGTAGTTAATATCATGGAACAGATTCTGGATGCGGTGGCTACTGCCCATCGTGCCGGTATTATTCATCGTGATTTGAAACCACAAAATATCTTGATTGATAAACAAGGACAAGTGAAGATTACCGATTTTGGGATTGCGACGGCCAAAAAATCGCAGTCGTTGACTCAGGTACACACAGTGATTGGCTCCATTCACTACCTGGCGCCGGAATTACCAATCGGTCAGCATGCTTCTGCCCAGTCCGATATTTATGCATTGGGTGTTATTTTGTACGAGCTTTTGACGAACCGAGTGCCTTATCAAGGTGATACGCCCGAACAAGTGGCTTATAAGCATGGAAACATGCCAATGCCTTTTGTGCGCGATTTTGACAGTCAGGTTCCCCAGCCATTAGAAAATGTTATTTTGCGGGCAACTGCTAAAAATCCAGCAGATCGTTATTTTTCGGCTGAAGATATGGCCGATGATCTCAAGACCTCGTTGTCCAAAAGACGTTCTCAAGAAAAACGTTATGTACCGGAGACCTCTGATGAAACACGTTTAGTCGATACTGATTTATCTGACCGACCTTACGTAGCTGACCCCGATACTTTAAAGGATCCTGAAGAAGGAAAATCAGTTACTGAGCAAATTATTGATTACGCTAAGCAGGGGATGTCAGTTAAAGAAATTGCCGCGAAAGTTGATCGGACGCCGAAGTTTGTTCGTCAGGTTTTGTCAAAAAATGGCGTTAAGTACAAGTCGGCCAAAAAGTGGGTTGTTTCCTTAGTAATGTTACTCTTGTTATTGGCTGGGATTGGCGGTGCGAGCTATTTTGAGAGTAACTACGTTACCATGCCAGATGTTGCTAATATGTCCTTAAACCAAGCTGAAAGTAAGCTTTCTAATGCTGGATTGACGGTTTCCAGTCCAACTTATGTGTCGTCTAAGACGGTGGCTAATGGTCAAGTGATTAAGACGAAACCTGGATCAGGGGCCTACCTAAAGAAGGGAACTTCCGTTTCTTTGGTGGTTTCCTCTGGTGGGAATAAGGTCAGCTTAGCGGATTATAGCGGTTGGAGCTATGGCGAGGCAGCTGCACAGTTAAGTGGTCAGGGCTTCACCGTTAAGCGAAAAAGCCAAGCTAGTTCTGATGTTCCTAGTGGGGAAGTCATCTCGCAATCGGTTGAGGCCTTTACCTCTGTTGATCCTAGTTCAACGACAATTACCTTAACGGTTTCAACTGGTCCAAGTAAGGTACAAGTGCCAAACTTGGTTGGTAAGAACCAAAGTGATGCGATTAGTTGGGCAAACGCCAATCGAATTCAACTTAGTTTTAACTTTACGAATTCTAGCCAGCCAAGTGGTCAAGTGATTGCTCAAGATACACCATCTGGGTCGCAAATTACTTCAGATAAGACGGTGACCTTGACAATTTCTTCTGGCCAGGAGAGCAGTTCGAATAGTAATAATTCAAATAATAATGCATCGAGCTCGTCTTCATCTTCATCATCGAGTTCCGCCTCATCATCGTCGAATAACCATTAATTTGGATTTTTGATTAATAGTGATGACAAAAAAGCTACTTTTTAGTGGCTTTTTTTGTTTAAAGATCAGACCCATCAAGGATTAGATTTTTTCTTTTTTGTTAAGATTCGGCTGACGGTGTGCACTAGAATTTTTAAAAATATGCTATACTAAGCGTATGAAAACAGGACGGATTATTCGGTCATTGGCCGGTTACTATGACATTATGATGGATGACGGGGTTGTCGAGCGCACGCGAGCGCGAGGACAATTTCGGCAAAAAAAACACCGCCCCTTAGTCGGCGATTTTGCTGATTTTGAATCGGAAAATGGCGAGGGTTTTATTTGGGCGTTGCATGATCGGAAAAATGATTTGGTGCGCCCGCCTATTGCTAATGTTGATTTAGCAATTGTGGTGACATCGGTAGTCGAGCCAGCCTTCTCTCAAAATTTGTTGGACCGGCAGTTGGTGGCACTGGAGGCCGCTGGTGTGAAGCCTGTCCTCTATTTTTCAAAGATGGACTTGCTTGAACCGACTGCCAGGCAGAATTTTGAGGCAACCTTAATCGAATATCGTGCGATTGGCTACGATGTCATCGTTTCGGACGGAGATGTCGCCACCACCTTTCAGCCAATTTTGAAAAATCAGGTTGTGGTCGCAATGGGCCAAACCGGAGCCGGTAAGTCAACGTTGCTCAATGCTTTGGCACCGGAATTGCAGTTGGAGACGGGTGTTGTTTCAAAGGCGCTTTCGCGTGGGAAGCATACGACCCGACAAGTTTCGCTGATCTTAGTACCAGCTTTTGAGGCCTTGATCGCAGATACACCCGGTTTTTCATCCTATGAAGTTTTTGACTTTCCGGTTGAAGAATTAGGCAATTACTTTCCTGAAATCAAAGCAGTTAGCGGTCAGTGCCGTTTTCGGACCTGTTTGCATATCAATGAACCTGGCTGTGCGGTGAAAGAAGGGGTTGCCCTTGGCAGTATTTCACAGGCACGGTATAATAGTTACGAACTGTTTTATCAAATTATTAAAGGGAAACGGCCAGTCTACCAAAAGACGAGCCAAAAATGGCGTCAGTAAGAAGGCCACTTGTCTGTTCGACAATGAATTCGTTCAATGCTGAGCGCTGAGGAAAAGAGGAAAACATGGCAGGAATTATTGCTCCATCAATTTTGAGTGCAGATGTCACAAAGTTAGGCGAAGATGTCGCCTTGGTGGAAAAGGCTGGTGCAAAGTATTTGCACGTCGATTTGATGGACGGGTCATTTGTCCCATCGATGGCTTATGGTCCAGCTTGGGTGAAGCAATTACGGCCACAAACTGATTTGTTCTTGGATGTCCATTTGATGGCTGTCCACCCAGAAAACCATGTTGAAGAATTGGCTGAAGCTGGTGCTGATTTGATTGGTGTTCACGTGGAAGCAACGCCACATATTCACCGTGTTTTGCAAATGATTAAAGCTGCTGGTGTGAAGGCAGAAGTGGTTATTAATCCTGGAACACCGGTATCAGCAATTATTCCTGTGTTAGGCATGGTGGACCAGGTCTTGGTCATGACGGTTAACCCTGGCTTTGGTGGTCAAGCCTTCTTGCCAGAAATGGTCGAAAAGATTAAGGAATTGTCTACCTATAAGCAAGACAATGGCTTGGACTACGATATCGAAGTTGATGGTGGTATCAATGAAAAGACCATTGCGTTGACGGCTGCGGCCGGTGCCAACGTCTTCGTTGCTGGTTCATATGTTTACGATAAGAAAGATCCAGCTGCTAAGGTTGCCAAGTTGTTGGATTTAACTAAGTAAAACAATCTCGCTATTAAATAATAATCCAAAAGGGCTAAGCAAATTTTTGCTTGGCTTTTTTCGAAAAGAAAGGATGAATGGATGCGAATTAATATCTTAGCCGGAGGTCCGACTGAATTTTGGCCTGACGATATTTTTGAGCAAGAGGGGCAGTGGCTGGGTGCTGACCGTGGCGCCTGGTACCTGATGCAAGCCGGGATGGACTTTCAAACGGTGGTGGGTGACTTTGACTCTTTGACAAAAGAGGAGTTTGAGGCGGTTATCAGTCATTTGGAAGCCAACCATGTTTACCGCTTTCCACCCGAAAAGGACTTTACTGATACGCAGTTAGCGATTAAAGCCGCTGCTAGTCTTGGCGCAGATGAAATCAGGGTCTACGGGGCCACCGGTGGCCGCCTGGATCATCTTTTAGCTAATTTAACTTTTCCAGCAATGGCGGGCTTTACCGAATTGGCACAAGAAATCGATTTGCCAGATTTAGTAGAACGAGTCGCGCTGGTTGATAAGCAGAATGTTGTTTCCTATTTGTTGCCTGGACAAAAGGTGGTGAAGCACATTGGTGGTATGAAATATCTCGGTTTTATGCCATTGGGTCTAGTTGATAATTTGAAAATTATCGATGCGAAGTATACCTTGACACAGCCAGAAAGTAAGGCTATAATGTGGTCATCGAATGAATTTATTAATGAATTGGTCCACTTGTCTTTTGACAGTGGGATCATGATTGTTACTCAGAGCAAAGATGGAGGTAAGTAAATGGCTGTAACAGCAATTACTGACGCAAATTTCGAAAAGGAAACCGCTACTGGCGTTGCCATTACGGACTTTTGGGCAACTTGGTGTGGACCGTGCAAGATGCAATCACCTGTTTTAGATGCTTTGTCTGATGAAGATGCTACTAAGAATATCAACTTTTATAAGGTTGATGTTGATGAAAACAAGGAAACGGCTGCTAACTTTGGCATCCGTGCAATTCCAACTTTGGTCGTGACAAAGGATGGTCAGGCCGTAGAACGAATTACTGGTTTCCATAACAAAGAGCAATTAGCTCAAATTTTGCAAAAGTACGCATAATTTTAAATTTAATTGGGGGGCGGCAGTGATTGTGCTGACACCTCCTTTTTAGTGCTTGCTCTACTAATGAATGAGATTGAATAAGATGATTGAAAATTAGTCTTGTTGATTGCCAGCGTAAATCAGGTAAAAAGGCAAAGCAGACGATTTGCTTTGCCTTTATTGCTCGAATTCGTTATACTGGATTAGGAAAAACTTTAGTATAAGTAATTTTCTGGATAAACAGTGGTAAAAGACTCGTATAGAGCGAATTGCCTTTGAATTTGAGGTGGAACCAATGGTTAAATCGATTTCTGCTCTTGCTAAAGGTCTTTTATTCTGGTAAAATATTGTATTGTTGATAAGAAGAGCATGAACAATACCTCGGCTCGGATAGGAGGGTCAGACATGGCAAAAGATGCAATTACTGGTGCACGCACCCGTTTTGGTAATCAACGTTCACACGCCTTGAATTCAAGTCGTCGTAGCTGGAAGCCAAACTTGCAAAAGGTTACTGTTAAGATTAACGGTTCCGCACCTAAGAAAGTTTACTTAACGGCACGTACTTTGAAGGCCGGATTGAAGAACGGCTCAATCGAACGTGTTTAAAAACCACCACTTGACGGTGGTTTTTTTATTATCAGTAGGTGCTAACTGGTTTTAGCCATTTGGCAACTAATTTTTTACCAGCAATAGAGAGTATGACAAAAGGCATGAAGCCGCCGGTTGGCAAATTAGAACCTTTTCTTAGAACATGGTAAAATAGGATTATCGTAAACAGAAAGGAACGTGGGGCTTTTTGTCCCACAACAACGTGATGGCAATTAAGATTCAAACTCAAAATGGCGAGATCAAAATTGAAAACGACGTAATCGCGTCGGTTGTTGGTGGGGCCACAATTGCCAACCCAGGTGTGGTTGGAATGGCTTCACGGGCTGCTTTGCGTGATGGTGTTAACCAAATTTTGAATCGGGAAAATTATGGCCGAGGCGTTGTTGTTTCGCAAACGGACGCTGGTGTTATTGTGGATGTTTATATCGTTGTGCGTTACGGCATGAAGTTAGCAGAAATTTCCACATCGGTTCAACGCAAGGTCAAGTATTATTTGGATAGTTATTTGGGAATTCATGTACCCGAAGTTAACGTGATTGTCCAAGGAATTGAAACCAAGGATTAAAAAGAAGATGACTGCAGAAAAAATAATGACTATCACTGCTGCCGATTATGGCAAGATGGTCAATGCCGCCGCGGCCAAGTTGACTGCGAATGCGGAGAACATTAACAAGTTAAACGTTTTCCCTGTTCCTGATGGGGATACGGGGACCAATATGGCCATGTCAATGGCTTCAGGTGCTCAATATGAGCGTGATGCCCAGGAAGAAACGGTTGGGGCCTTAGCGAAGGCGACGGCAAAGGGCCTTTTGATGGGAGCTCGTGGGAACTCTGGTGTGATTTTGTCGCAAATCTTCCGTGGCATGGCTGATTCTTTGGCTGACAAGGATAACCTTTCAGCCAGAGATTTGGCCGATGCCTTGATGATGGCTGCTCAAGTTGCTTATAAATCAGTAATGAAGCCAACAGAAGGAACTATCTTAACGGTGATTCGCGAATCCGCAGCGGCTGCTGATGAAGCGGCCAATGCTGGTGCTGATTTACCAACGATGATGGATCAAGTAGCTCATGCTGCCCAGGTGGCATTGGATAAGACACCTGACCTTTTGCCTGTTTTGAAAGAAGTTGGTGTGGTCGATTCTGGTGGTCAGGGTCTTGTTTTGGTTTTGTCAGCCTTTGCCGAAGTGATTTCGGGTACGGTTTCAGAAGAGAACCTGCAAACGCCTGATAACGCGGAACTTGATCAGATGGTTTCAAAGTTGCATGCGGGTGCCCAAGCAAATGAATCATTACGGCCAGAAGACATTAAGTACGGTTACTGTACGGAAGTCATGGTCGAGATTGGCAAGGGGACGACGGTTGAAAAGCCATTTGACTACCAAACCTTTTACGATTTCATTGCCGACAAGGGTGATTCGCTCTTGGTTATTAATGATGAAGATGTTGTCAAGGTTCACGTTCACACGGAAGATCCCGGGGCAATCATTCATTGGGGTGGTGAATTTGGCTCATTGGTCAAGGTCAAGGTTGACAATATGCGTGACCAACAGCAGGCCGTAATCGATGAACAGGAAAAAGAAGATCAAAAGAACCAGCAAACGGCACAAGAACAAAAGCCAGCACCTGATGTAGCGGTCTTTGCAGTAGCAGCTGGTGATGGTGTTGCACAATTATTTGATTCTTTGGGTGTTTACCAGGTGATTACTGGTGGCCAAACGATGAACCCTTCAACGGCTGATTTTGTCGAAGCCATTGAAAAGTCACAGGCAAAAGCGGCAATTATTTTGCCAAACAACTCAAATATCTTCTTGGCTGCTGACCAGGCAAAAGACTTGGTTGATATCCCTGTTGAAGTGGTGAAGTCGCGGACGATTCAACAAGGTCTAACGGCAATGCTGGGTTACAATCCAGCTGCTTCGGTAACAGATAACCAAGAAGCCATGACTGAACAGTTGGCAACAGTTGTTTCTGGTCAGATTACTCATTCGGTTCGTGATACAACTCTGAATGGCCAAACCATTAAAAAGGGTGATTGGCTTGGAATGGTTGATGGCGAAATCGTTGTGGTTGGCCAAAAGTTATTGGAAACAGTCAAGGATACTTTAGCAAAGATGTTAGACGATGATAGTGAAATTGTCACGATCATTACTGGTAAGGATGCCAAGAAGAAAGATATCAAAGCTTTGACGGAAGCGGTTGCTGAGCTTGATGAGGACTTGGAATGCGAAGTTCATGACGGTGGTCAGGACCTTTACCCATTTTTGTTGTCTGTTGAATAAAATCAATAAACATAATAAAAACGCCGACCATAGAAATTGGTCGGCGTTTTTTGATTAATTTTTAGTGGCCAATGGCGGCGATGGCGGCGTAGATGACGGAACCAGCCATGACAACAACCATGAAGATTGACATAATCCAAGTCCAAACCTGGAATTTACTCTTCTGTTTCTTTTCAACCTTTGGGATTGGTCGTTTATCTAATTGGCGGATGACTTCTTTTTGGAGCTCGGTATCAACGTTTGTATTTTTTTGAACGGGTGTTTGACTTACTTTTTTCTTAGCTTTTTTTTTGGCCATGATTGGTAGCAACATTCTCCTGAGTAATTTAAATTTATCATAACATATGCAAGGGTGAAATTGAAATTCTCAACTGACCTTGGTAAAGTTGACGAAGAGGTGAATGTTTATGACGTGGTTTTATTGGCCTGCCATTTGGTTAGCCACTTTCTTTTTAATTATTTTGTGGCGACTTTTTTATCGCTCTTTTCCACAAATTGGGGTCCTGGACCTTGCTGTTATTCCGGCATTTGTTTTCGCACATTTAACCTGGGGTGCAGCCTTTTATCGGTCTGATTTGTTAGCTGTCTTAGTTGTTTGGTTATTGATTGGGGCAATTTGGAGTTCGATTGCTTTGTGGCATCGCCAACGACTTGCTTTCTTCTGCCATCGTTATTGGCAGGCGACTGGCATTATTGGCATTATTTTGCTACTTGTCTTGTGTGTTCTGGCTGTGATTTTACAAAGATAGGGGAAATTCCCCACTAAGCTTAAATCCTGATTTTTTAGGGTTTAAGCTTTTTTTATTACTAGCGGTTTAAAAAAATTACAAGAAGAGTGGAGGAATGTGGGGGAATGTGGTAAATTATTGTTAAGTTATCTTTAAGAAAGGAGGGTGTGCCGATGTTCATGGGGGAATCTTCACATAATTTAGACCCCAAGGGCCGGCTCACCATTCCGGTTAAGTTTCGAAATCAATTGGGTGAATCCTTCGTGGTTGTCCGATGGATGGAACATGCTTTACGGGCCATGCCGATGTCGGTTTGGCAAAACTTAGAGGAACAATTAAATACTTTGCCAATCGGGAAAAAAGAAGCTCGGGCCTTTAAGCGTTTTGTTTTAGCCGGTGCTAAAGAAGCAGAGTTTGATAAGCAGGGGCGCATCATTGTTGATGGCAACCTGAAGGACTATGCCCAGATTGACAAAGAAGTGGTTGTGACGGGTGCCGGCGATTCCTTTGAAATTTGGTCTAAGGAAAATTGGCAGGCCTATACAGAGGATACTGCTGAAAACTTTGATGAAATTGCTGAGGGATTAGTCGATTTTGATTTTTAAAGTCGTCTATTCAACGCGAATAGACTGATGGATGAGAAAAGCATTAAACAGGAGGACAATAAAATGGCATTTGAACACGTAACGGTCCTCCAAAAAGAGGCGGTTGCATTGCTGGCGGTCAAGCCAGACGGCATTTACGTCGATGCGACTTTGGGGGGCGGGGGTCACACTGGCGAAATTCTTAAGGAATTGACCACTGGGACTCTTTATTCCTTTGACCAAGATCAGACCGCTATCTTACATAATCAAAAGCAGTATGAGCAAGAAATTGCTGATGGTAAATTAGTTTTGGTCTACCAGAACTTTCGCACATTGAAGCAAAGCTTAAATGACCGTGGTGTTTACCAAGTTGATGGTGTTTTGTATGATTTGGGCGTGTCATCCGTTCAGTTTGACCAAGGCGATCGAGGATTTTCTTATAACCATGATGCGCCATTGGATATGCGCATGGATCGTCGCCAGGACTTAACGGCAAAGGTCATTGTCAATGACTGGCCATTTTCTGATTTGGTCCGAGTTTTGACTCGTTATGGGGAAGACCGCTTTGGGAAAGCCATCGCTCGTAAGATTGAACAGGCTCGGGCAGTCAAGCCAATTGAAACCACCTTTGACCTGGTTGAAATTATTAAAGAAGCGATTCCAGCACCAGCTAGGCGCCATGGGGGGCATCCGGCAAAACGGACCTTCCAGGCTCTGAGAGTGGCCGTTAACGACGAATTAGGGGCTTTAGAGGATTCACTGACGCAGGCCTTAGACCTTTTGGCTGTTCAAGGACGGATTTCAGCAATTTCATTCCAGTCCCAAGAAGACCGCTTGATTAAACAGATGTTTCGTGAAAAGGCAGCCACACCTGATTTACCACGTGGCTTGCCACTCTTGCCTGAACAAATGCAAGCAGATTATGAATTATTAACACGTAAGGCGATTAAGCCAAGTGAAGAAGAGCAAGCAGAAAATCATCGGTCTGCTTCGGCACAATTAAGAGGCATTGTCCGGTTGAAGCGGGAAGATTCTTAACGCTTTCAGCAGGTAATGTGATGATTTTTGTTTGAAAAAGATACTAGTAAAGGAGTTCAAAAATGGCACAAAACGCTTATCGCTACCAAGATTTGGCGACTGCTTTACCTGAGCAGCCTACCACACCGTCTGCCAAGAGAGTTCGGACCAAAAAGCGCTACCAGGCAGCTGTCTGGACGAAACGGGAGCGTGGCTTGGTTATTTTTATGGCCACTATTGTATTGCTGTTGATGATGGGAACAGTGGCAACAACTGTGACCATGCAACGAGTTGATGCTCAAAATGAACAGATCTCCCAGAAGGTGACCAATGTGAAAGAGGAAAACGACTCTTATCGTGGTGACATTCAATCAAAAACGAATCGTGACAACTTGGAAAAGGTTGCCCAATCAGCTAATATGGAACAGAGTACTAACAACGTTCGGAATGTAAACCAGTAAGCAGATGAAGCAGAAGAAAAGACGACAACTCGGGAAAAAAATAACACGGAACGGTAAGCGTTTCGGTGCCCTCCTCTTTGTGGGGGCTTTCTTTGTTATTTTAATCATGGGTGGTCGCCTTTTTCAGATTGCTGGTTTTAAGGTAGTCAACAACCATAACTTAACCGCTGCCACTCGACTAATCTTTATGCAAAAGGAAACAGTGCCGGCTACTCGTGGGCAAATTTTGGATTCGGATGGTCAAGTTCTTGCGGACAACTCAACGGTTTATGATATGTATGCCGTTTTGGATAAAAAGCAAGTAACGAAGACAGGCAAGCCTGACTACGTGGTTGATAAGAAGGATGCCGCGCAGAAACTGAGTGTCATTCTTGGCATCAGCTATGATGACTTATATGCTCAGTTGACCTCTAACAAGCTTCAGGTCGAATTTGGTCCGAAGGCAAAAAACTTAAGTGTCGATACTTACAATAAGATTAAGGCCTTAAATTTGACGGGCATTAAGTTTAATTCCCAGCCATCCCGTTATTATCCAAATAACCGGATGGCCTCACATATTATTGGTCTAACAAATTCAACGCAGAACTCTGCCGGTCAGCGAACACTTGGCGGTATTTTAGGCATTGAAGCCTTTAAAAACAGTACCTTACGTGGTAAGGATGGTATTCAGACTTCTCTTGGAAATCAGAATGAGACTTCTAAAAAGAATCAGGTTGAAAATGGCAATAACGTGACCTTAACGCTGAATGAAAAGTTGCAAGCAACGCTTGAAAACCGGATGGACGTCCTTTTCGCCGGTACAAAAGCAAAATCAGCAGTCGCCGTTTTGATGGAAGCGAAAACAGGTAAGATTGTGGCTGCTACGCAACGACCAAATTTTGATCCAAATACACAAGACGGACTTTCATCCGCTTGGGAAAACCTGATTAATCAAGGATCCTTTGAGCCAGGTTCAACCATGAAGACCATTACATTGGCAGCCGCTATTCAAGAAGGCAAGTGGCATCCAAATGCTACTTACCAATCTGGAACTTACGATATTAACGGCCAGAAGGTTGTTGATGCTTTTGGTAACGGTGAGGGTATTCTAACTTATCGCCAGGCCTATGAGCGATCATCAAACGTTGGTTTTGCTCACCTTGAACAAGCTCTTGGTGCAAGTACTTGGGAATCATATATCAACAAGTTCCGCTTCCTAAAGAAGACCGGAATGGATTTGCCCAACGAAGAATCCGGATCGATGTCCTTTGAACAGCCGATTGATCAGGCCAACACGGCGTATGGCCAGGCTATTCGGGTAACCCCTGCTCAGCTACTTCAAGCATATACGGCCATTGCCAACGGGGGCAAGGAAATCAAACCTTACCTGGTTGACCGAGTGACAAATCCGGAGACGGGAAAAGTTATTTACCAGGGCAAGACCACTCAGGTCGCCAATCCAATTTCAGCAAGTACAGCCAAGCAAGTTTTGTCTTTGATGGCTGGGGTTGTGAATGCGGATGATGGAACGGCTAAACAATATAGTTTGTCTGATGTTGGTTACCAGGTCGCTGCTAAGACTGGAACTGCGCAGATTTCCGAGAATGGAAAGTACCTGGATGGGTTAACAAATGATATTCATTCGGTGATGGCAATTGTGCCGGAGCAAAATCCAAAGTATATTATGTATATAGCAGTTCGCCAGCCGCAGGTTTTCCCGGACGCCAATATTCAAATTACATTGAATAATGTCTTTCGACCAGTGATACTTCAGGCCCTAAACGATGGGGATGATAGTGTTAAGTCGAAGACCAATCAGGTGACAGTTCCAGACGTGAAAGGCTTGTCGATTAGTCAAGCGGAGCAGGCACTGCAAAATGCAGGGCTATCTGTAACAACTTTGGGCTCAAGTGGCACCATTTCAGCGCAATCAATCAAGGGCAATCAGGATGCTATTAAGGGACAGCGCGTCTTTGTGACAGCAAGTGGTTCAGTCACTGTTCCTGATTTTAGTTCCTGGACCAAAAACGATGTTTTGACTTGGGGCTACTTAGCAAAGGTCAAGATGTCCTTAACTGGGTCTGGTTATGGAGAAAAGCAAAGCGTGACAGCCGGCACAGCGGTAACCGGTCAAAGTAAAATTAGCGTCAACTTTAAGGAGAGAACGTAATGTCAGTTGTACTAGAATTCCTCTTAGGAATGGCTATCACAGCACTTTTGATGCCGATGGTGATCAAAAAATTGAAACAAAGTAAGGAACAGGCCGTGATTCGGGTCTTGGGTCCAGATCACCAGCAAAAAGCCGGTACGCCCTCATTGGGAGGGGCTGTTTTCGTCTTGGTGGCAATCATCGTTGCTTTTTGTTTGCCAAGAACTTATGAAAATTCAACCGCTTTCACAACGGTTTTGACCCTTTCAGTAGCGATTGGTTCATTTGCCTTGATTGGTGCAGTCGATGATGTTTTGAAACTACTGAAACATGCCGATGATGGCTTTGCTTTTAAGCCAAAATTAGCAGCGCAAACGCTATCGGCCGTTGTCGTAATGTTTTTGCTTTGGGCCTTAAAGGTGCCAGCCGTCATTAATTTGCCGGTTGTTGGCGTCGTTTATCTGGGCTATTTCTATGTCATCTTTATCTGGTTCTGGTTAGTTGGTTGGTCAAACGCTACTAACCTGACCGATGGCCTCGACGGTCTTCTGGGTGGCTTAGCCGTGATTGCTTATGGTGCCTACGCCGTCATGGCCTATTGGGCCGCTAACTGGGCGATGGTTTCCTTTAACCTGATTTTGATTGGGACGTTAGTTGGTTTTTTGATATTCAATTTACCAAAGGCCAAGATTTTTATGGGCGATACGGGTTCTCTTGCTTTGGGAGCTGGACTGGCAGTTGAATCCATTTTGTTGCACGCCGTCATCTCCCTGTTAATTATTGGACTAGTCTTCGTGATTGAAACTTTGTCCGTCATTATTCAGACATTTTCTTATCACTTCTTCCATAAACGAGTCTTCCCAATGGCACCGATTCACCATTCTTTTGAAAAGTTTGGTTGGTCAGAGTGGCAGATCGACATTGCCTTTTGGTCAGTTGGATTGGTCCTAGCCATTTTGGCCGTTTTCATTTTTTACTAACATTTAAAAGTGGTTGATAACGTTAACCACTGTACATAAAAAATCAGCACTGTGTGTGTCAGAAAAAGGAGTAGGGTATGGCAGAGTTAGATTTTAAAAATAAAAAGGTATTAGTGTTAGGTTGGGCCAAATCAGGGAAGGCTGCTGCTAAACGACTGGTTGAACTTGGTGCGCAGGTTACGGTTGCCAATTGCGACCAAATTGAGGAAGATGCTGATGTCAAAGCCTTGAAAGCTGCTGGTGTTTCTTTTGCTGAAAACGACCAAGCAGAATCTTTGGCAGAGGATACTGATTTTGTCGTTAAAAATCCAGGTATTCATTACGAACAACCATTGTTGGAAAAGGCGGAGCGGTTGAAGATTCCAATTCTGACGGAAGTAGCCGTTGCCTTGTCGACTTTTACTGGCCGTTTGATTGTTGTTACCGGTTCAAATGGGAAGACGACGACGACAACGCTTTTGGGGAAGATGTTGCAAGCGGATCCAAAGCAGGGGAAGGTCGTCGTCGCTGGTAATATCGGAACGCCTGTTTGCCAAGTTGTGGGTTCGATGACGAAGGATGATACGCTCGTCTTAGAATTGTCTTCTTTCCAACTAGTTGGGATTCCAATGATTCAGCCTGATATTGCCGTGATTACCAATGTCTTTGCCAATCATATGGACTTTCATCACACGCGATTGGCTTACTTAGCCGCTAAAATTCACGTTACAGAAGACCAACGCCCTGATCAAGTGCTGATTTTAAATGGCCAGGGACCAGATACACCATTAATTGAAAGTAAGACTGCTGCCCAGGTACTGCTCTTTGATGATCAAGACCAAGTAGCCTATGCCCACCAAAGTGGCGATGACTTGGTTTTTGCAGGACAAACACTAATGCCTTTCAAAGACGTTAAGCTTGTTGGTCAACCTAACTTGGAAAATGTTTTGGCGGCAACGGCGGCGGCAACGGTTGCAGGTGCCGACCTAGCTGGCATCATTGATGTCTTGAAGACCTTTTCGGGTGTTAAGCACCGGTTGGAATTCTTGTTTAAAAATCAAGACGTCTTGTATTATAACGATTCGAAGGCAACTGATATTGAAGCAACGCAAGCGGCCTTGTCGGCCTTTAACCAGCCAGTCGTTTGGCTGGCTGGGGGGCTAGACCGTGGGGATGACTTGTCCCGCTTGGCCCCAGACTTAAAGCATGTTCGTCAGGTGATTGCCTTTGGTGAAACGCACGATAAGGTCAAGGCATTGGCTGAATCCTTGCATTTACCGGTTACGGTTGTGAAATCAGTTGAAGAAGCGGCACCATTGGCTGTCCAAATGGCAAAACCTGGAGAGGTCGTTCTTTTTTCACCAGCAGCCGCTTCTTGGGATCAATATCCTAATTTTGAGATTCGTGGGGATGCATACGAACAAGCCTTAAAAAATAGTTTGCAGATTGGGTAAGGAGAGCAAAAATGAAAGTAGTGTTATCAGGTGGCGGAACGGGTGGCCATATTTATCCTGCCTTAGCTTTGGCTAAAATCATTGAGGAAAAGGAACCAGAAGCAGAATTTTTGTATATTGGTTCTTTCCGTGGAGTTGAGAAGCAAATCGTGCCGAAGACGAACTTGCCCTTTATGCAACTGGATGTCCAAGGTTTTTCACGTTCGCTCTCGTTAACCAACTTTAAGACGGTTTACCTGTTTTTGAAGGCAACTGCTGCTGCCAAGAAAATTTTAAAAAACTTTCAGCCCGACGTCGTTGTCGGGACTGGTGGTTATGTTTCTGGCGCTGTTTTGTATGCCGCACAACAAATGGGCATCCCAACGGTTATTCATGAACAAAATTCAGTTGCTGGTGTGACCAATAAGTTTTTGGCTAAAAATGCAACAAAAATTGGCTTGGGCTTTGAAGCAGCCAAGGACCAGTTCCCAGCCGATAAGACTGAAGTGATAGGTAATCCAAGAGCCCAGGAAGTAGCGAACCTCCAGTCTGATTTTTCATGGACGAGCTATGGGTTAGAAGATGACAAAAAGACGTTGTTGATTTTTGGTGGGTCACAAGGTGCACCGGCCATTAACCTGGCAACTCTTGATGCTATTTCAACATTCAATGATCGTCCTTACCAGGTTGTTTTGGTTGCAGGACCAAAGCGAATCGATAACTTTAACCGCTTGTTACAAGAACGTGGTCTAACACTTGGCGACCATATTAAGGTCTTGCCTTATATTGATAACATGCCGGCCGTGATGAAAAAGGCGGATGTCTTGGTATCGCGAGCAGGGGCTACATCCATTGCCGAACTAACGGCACTGGGTCTGCCAGCAATCTTAGTACCTTCACCATTTGTGACGGGTGACCACCAAAGTAAAAACGCGAGTGCCTTGGTAGAAGCGGGTGCTGCTTTGTCGATTAAGGAACCTGATTTTAATGGTGAATCTTTGATCAAGGCTGCCGATGCTTTGCTGCTGGATGACCAACAGGCAAAAGCCATGCAGGCTCAGTCATCAGCTGTTGGAATTACCGATGCCGGTGATCGGTTCTACCGTTTGATTAAATCAGTCATCAAAGACTAGGAGTAATTGCCTTGCAAAAAATTAAAATGACAATGCGAATGCACCCCGAGCAGACCAGTACCGCTACGGCTCTGGCTTTTTTGGCAAGCATCGCAGTCATTTTAATGATTTGGCAACCTTGGGTAAAGATTACGACTGTGAATGTTGATGCTGGTAACATCCCAACTGAAGTAATTGAAAAAGAAGTGGGAATTAAGCCAGGTGATTACCGTTACCAAGTTTTCTTTCAAGAAACGTTTTTAGAACGAAAACTAAAAAAAAGTAACAATAAGGTTTCGCAGGTGAAGATTTCATTAACGAAAAGTACGGTTTCAATTGAAGCAGGAGAAAAAATTAATGCTGGTTTTCTAAAGAAGGGTGACCAATGGTATCAACTTGATTCAGCTGGAAATCAGAGTAAAATCAGCCAAGTAGATGGTCAGGGACCAGTCTATAGCGGCTTTTCCTCTGTAACACGGATTAAAAAGGTTGCTAGGGCAGTTTCTTCCTTGGACAAAACAATCCGCCAGGATATCGGTGAGATTAAATTTGCGCCGGATACAAATAATAGCGATAAACTAGTCTTGTCAATGAATGATGGCAACACAGTTTATGCCAGCCAGAATACATTGGCTGATAAAATGCGCTATTATGCTGGGATTGTGGCGCAAATGTCTTCGACTGGAGTTGTTGATTTGCAGTATGGATCATACTCATATCCGTATAACGGTTCATAATGGAAAAAACTTGCTCATAAATTGGCTCTAAGCCCTACCAGACTAAGGTAGAATATGATAAGATTATTTTTAGGTTTAGTTTCTAAATTTTTATTAAAAGAGGGGAAATTTACATGACCCAAGATGGCGTGATAGTTGGATTAGATATCGGGACAACCATGGTCAAAGTGGTCGTTGCCCAAAGCGAAAATGGTCGCTTCAACGTCATTGCTACGGGCAGTGCCCCTGGTGCTGGTTTACGCCGTGGCGTGATTGTTGACATCAACCAAACGGCTGAGGCCATTTCACAAGCAGTCTCACAGGCTGCCGCAAAGGCAAATATTGAGATTAACGAGGTGGTTGTTGGTTTACCAGCTAACCATATGGATATCCAAACGGTGACCGGCCTTGTTTCGATTGAAAATCAAAATAAACAAATTACAAACCAAGATGTTGTCAATGTGACACACCAGGCTCTCGATTCGCTTTCAGTTCAAGACCAAACGGTTGTTGAATTCTTACCGAACGAATTTATTGTCGATGGTTTTGATGGTATTAAGGACCCAACCGATATGATTGGTGTTCGCTTAGAGGTCCAAGGGTTAGCTTACTTGGCACCAAGTAAAGTCGTTGATACGATGAAGACTGCTGTCAAGAAGGCTGGCCTACAAATGCAGTCGCTGGTGTTAGCACCAATTGCTTTGGCACCAGCTTTTCTAAATGATGCTGAACAGGACTTTGGTGCTATTCTAATTGACTTAGCTGGTGGTCAGTCAACTGCTTCTGTTGTCCATGATCACAAGGTAAAGTATATGACCGTGGACTACGAGGGTGGTATCCAGGTAACTAAGGACATCTCGACTGTCCTTGGTATTAGTGTGGATGAGGCTGAATCTGTTAAGAAAAAGTACGGGTCAGCCGACCCTTACCAGGCATCGGCTAAACAGCAATTCTATGTGAATGCCGTAGGCTTAACGGAGAAAAAGGCGGTTGACGAGCAGTATTTGTCTGAAATTATGGCAGCGCGTTACGACCAAATTTTTGATCGTCTAGACCAGCAATTACAAGCCATTGGTGCTGAAGAACTACCTGGTGGTTTTCTCATAACTGGCGGAAACGCAGCAACACCTGGGGTCCTTGCTAAGGCTCAAGAACATTTTGGTTCAAATGTTCAGGTTGCGCAGCCAACACAAATTGGCTTGCGCCATCCTAGCTTCGCCCGTGCCCTTGCCTATGCCTCTCATCAGGCTTTCCAAAGTAACTTAGCCTTGGAAATCAAGGCGGTGCTGATGGGACAGCAGGTTGAAGAAGCGACAAAGGACCAGGCTAGTCATTATCACTTGGTTGACGATGGTGAGACCGATGTAATTGAAGCACAAGGCGAGGAAGGGGTTTACCTCGATCCAGCTGAAAAGAAACCAGGAGTATTTTCACGAGTAAAGTCGACGCTCGCCTCCTTGTTTGCAGAACCAGACGACAACGAATAAAACATTCCCAAAGGAGTAACTTTCATGGATTTTACAATCGACGAAACGCAGGATCAAGCCGGCGCTATCATCAAGGTCATTGGTGTTGGTGGTGGTGGATCTAATGCGGTCAACCATATGATTGACGAAGGCATCCAAGGGGTTGACTTTATTGTTGCCAATACTGATGTCCAGGCCTTAGATAAATCAAAGGCTCGTCAAAAGGTTCAAATTGGGCCTAAATTAACAGGTGGACTTGGTGCCGGTTCAAACCCTGAGCGTGGTGCTAAGGCGGCCGAAGAATCTGAAGAAGAAATTAAATCAGCCTTAGAGGGCGCCGATATGGTTGTTGTGACAGCCGGAATGGGTGGTGGAACCGGAAATGGTGCTGCTCCAATCGTCGCTAAGGCAGCTAAAGAAATGGGGGCCTTGACGGTCGCTGTTGTTACTCGTCCTTTCTCATGGGAAGGGCCAAAGCGGTCAAAGTATGCGGTTGAAGGTTTACAAGCCTTGTCTGAATCCGTTGATTCTTTGATTGTGATCACGAACGAAAAGCTAAAGGACCGTATCGACTTGAAGACACCACTGTCTGAAGCCTTCAAGATTGTCGATGACGTTGTTGCCCAGGGCGTTCGTGGTATTTCAGAATTGATTACCAATCCTGGTTTCATTAACTTGGATTTTGCCGACGTGAAGACTGTTATGCAAAACGCCGGACCAGCTTTGATGGGTGTTGGGGTTGCCAATGGTGAGTCACGTGCAAGTGATGCAACCAAGGCAGCCATTTCCTCACCATTGCTGGAAGTGGATATGTCTGGTGCTGAAGATGTCTTGTTGAACATCACTGGTGGTCCTGATTTGTCACTGTATGAAGCGCAGACTGCTGCTGATGTGATTAACCAAGAGGCTGGCCGCGATGTGAACGTTATCTTCGGAACCTCTGTGGACGAAGATTTGGGCGATTCAATTCGAATCACGGTGATTGCTACCGGCTTACAGGCTGGCGGTGTTCAACCTCTAAAGCGTTCCGTTCAACAAGAAAAACCAGCAAACGAGTCAGCTCAAAATGGTCTTTTTGCTCGAACTGGTCAAGACCAGTCTTTAAATCAGAACGTGCCTGGTAAGGATGATCCTTTTGAAAATTGGGATATCACGACTAGCAAAAGGCCAAGTAACCAAACTGGTCAATTCGATGGTGTTCAAAAGAAAGCTTTTGATCCCGTTGAGCCGGTTAACCAAAGTATTGATTTAGACTTGTCAAACGAAGATGATGATAAGCCACCATTCTTCAAGAAACGATAAGGAGGATTGAGCGATGGCATTTGATGGGATTAAGCGTCTTTTTTCGGGCGATGATGATTACTATGAAGAAGAGGGCTACGAAGAGGCTCCTGAGCAACAACCTGTTCAAAAGCAAAAGCCTGCAGCAAACAAGCAGATGACTGCTTTTAAAAATCAGGGCCAAGCTGGAGCTGCTGGGGTAGCGCAAGGTCGTATTGCTCTTTTTGAACCAAAGGTTTACGCTGATTCACGAGCAATCGCCAGTCAAGTGATTGAAGGTGATGCTGTGATTGTTAACTTTTCTCAATTGGAAGAGGAACAAGCAATGCGAATCTTAGACTATATCGGCGGAGCTGTCTATGCTGTTTCGGGTTCGATGGAACGAGTTGGTGAGAAAATTTTCTTGTTGACACCATCAACATATGAAGTAGCAGGCTCCATGAGTGAAAACCTTGATAATCAAGGTCGGTATTAATATTTATGTTTGGACTACTACTAGTCACGATTATTGCGTGGCTGCTTAAGATTTATTCTTATGCACTGATTGTCTATGTTTTGATGTCATGGTTTCCTGGTGCTTATAACACCTGGTTTGGCCGTGAATTAGGCAAGATTGTGACCCCTTATTTGTCCTGGTTCTCTTTTATCAAGCCAATTGGTATCTTAGATCTACGACCATTAATCGCCTTTATCGTCTTAGAATTGGCGCAATACGCCTTGGCATGGTTCTTTTAAATGAGTAATCAGCAGGCCATCGCCCAGCACTTTCACGAAAGTGAGGGCGATTTTGTGAAGCAAGCCCTCGACTGGGTAAATCAGGCAGAAATCGACTATCGATTGGTTTTAACCAAGTTTTTAAACCCACGTCAGCGCTATATTGTGCAAACGTTAGTGAATCAGCGTGCAGGCCTAAAAATGGTGGCAGACGGCATTTTTGACCAAGTTGAGTCGAAACGAGTTGTGATTGCACCTGATTTTTATGAGATTAAGGAAAGTGATTTTCAACTGGTCTTGTTAGAATTGGCCTTTCCGGTCAAGTTCGTCAGTTTGCGTCACAAGGATATCTTAGGTGCATTGGTGCATAAGGGGCTTGACCGGTCAGGCTTTGGCGATATTGTCGTCAAAGAAGATGAGGGACTGGTTCAATTAGCGGTTGATCAGCTATTAGCCGGATTTATTCGTCAAGAGATTGGTCGCATTGGTAAGGTTAAGACTGACTGGCAAGAAATTAGCTTCGACCGCGCTTTTCAAAAGGAAGAAGATGGAAAAGACCAATTCTTGTTAGTCAACTCATTGCGCCTTGATGTGGTTGTAGCAGCGTCATTCAACCTTGCGCGTGCAAAGGCACAAGATTTAGTTACCAGTGGCTCTGTGCAAGTTAATTGGACTGTTAGTGACCAGGTAGACCGGCAAATTTCTCTAAAAGATGTGATTTCAGTGAGAAAATATGGAAGAATTTGCTTAGAAAGCTTGTCAGGGCAGAGCAAAAAGGATAAAATCAAAGCAGTTTTTAATATTATTCATCGATGAGATGAATTCGGGAGGCAGAGAGATAAGATGGCACTAACACCAGATGAGATTTTAAACCATGAATTCACCCGAAAGGGCTCACGGGCATATGTGGCGCGCGAAGTTGATTCTTTCTTGGATGAAGTCAATAATGATTATCGTACCTTATTGGCTGATTTTGAGAAATTACAGCAACAAAACCGTCAGCAACAAAACCGTATTGATGAGCTCGAAGGTGAACGTGATCAAGTGAATGAATCAATCATGTTCGCCCAAAGCGCTGCCTCACGTTTGCGCTCTGAGACGGAATCTGAAGTAAAATCACAATTGACCCACGCCCAAGATGAAGCTAAGCAAATTGTTGATGACGCCCGTCAAAAAGCTGAAGCAGAATCCGCCCGCTTGGCTCAAGAAAATGTTGATTTGATTGACGAGCAAAATCGCTTGCGTCAGCGAGTTGATAGTTTCCGCCAATCATTCCTGTCATTGATTGACCAACAAAAGGCCTTGCTTGAGCAGGGGCAATTGTCACAGGCAGTTAATAAGTTGCCTGCTTCTGAATTGTCGGAAAAGGTTTTGGGTGAAACGAACCATTGGTTGAAGCCTGTTTCGGAAGCATCAGTACCGGCACCAACGGATGCTGCTAGTCAAGATGGTACTGAAGAAAAGCCGTTGCCAACCGATATTAAAGAAGTTCCAAGTTTTGCTAAGGGCCCAATCGAACCTAGTGAAGGGGAAGAAAAGCCTGCTGAAAGTGAAAAGGTTGAGGTTGAAGAGGAAGTTGCAGATCCAACGGTGGTCGTTTTCCCTGAAAATGGGCAACCAAAGTAAAAATGATTGATTAACGGTGTAAGCCAGTTTAAAAAAGTTGATAGTGTTAGCGAGCCATGTCCGGTGTAAGATGGTCATTCCCTCAGCTTTTTTACATCCCTTACCCTTCATCAAACTGAACTAAGAGTAAGTTTGACGGCTTGGTCCGTTATCGCCAGTTAGAGCGTTGACCATTAGTCAGCGGAAAATAGGTGGTACCACGTAAAAAACGTCCTGTTGTCCCAAATTTTGGGGCACAGGACGTTTTTTCGTTTATTGAAAGGAGTCTCTTATGAAGTATAAAGACACATTGAATTTAGGAAAAACAGCATTTCCGATGCGAGGCTCTTTGCCAACAACGGAGCCAGAACGGCAACAAGGCTGGTACGATGACAACCTCTATGAACAACGACTGGCACAAAACGAGCAAAAGCCACACTTTAACTTGCACGATGGCCCTCCCTATGCCAATGGAAACATTCATTTGGGTCACGCCTTAAATAAGATTACTAAGGATATTATTGTCCGTTACAAGAACATGAACGGCTATTATGCACCTTATGTTCCTGGATGGGATACGCACGGTTTGCCAATTGAGCAGCAATTGACAAAGGCCGGTCACGACCGGAAGTCAATGCCAAAGAGCGAATGGCGTAACTTGGCTAAGGATTTTGCGTTGGAGCAAGTTGATAAGCAGCGCAATGACTTTAAGCGTTTGGGGATTATGGCCGATTGGGACCACCCATACATTACTTTGCAGCCTGAATTTGAAGCAGCACAGTTGCGTGTCTTTGGTACGATGGCTAAAAAGGGTTTCATCTTCCAAGGAGCTAAGCCGGTTTATTGGTCATGGTCATCTGAATCAGCTTTGGCTGAAGCCGAAATTGAATACCACGATATCAAGTCAACTTCATTGTTCTATGCCAACCGTGTGAAGGATGGTAAAGGCATTTTGGATGGTGATACTTACTTGGTTGTTTGGACCACGACGCCATTTACGGTTACCGCTTCACGTGGAATTACCTTAGGTCCTGATTTTGACTATGTTTTGGTGAAGCCAGCTGGTCAAGATAAGAAGTATGTTGTGGCTAAGGAATTGTTGGAAACGGTTGCACCAAAGTTTGGTTGGGAAGATTATGAAGTATTGGATTCATATAAGGGCCAAGACTTGGATAAAATTACGGCTTACCATCCATGGGATGCCGATGCCGAAGAAGTGGTTATGAATGCGGACCACGTTACTTTGGATTCTGGAACTGGTTTGGTCCACACGGCGCCTGGCTTTGGTGAAGATGATTACAACGTCTCAAAGGAATATGGCTTAGATGTTGTGGTGACGGTTGACGAAAAGGGAAACATGACTAAGAATGCGGGTCCTGATTTTGAAGGTCGGTTCTATGATGATGTTACTGGAACGGTGATCACGAAGTTGACGGATGCCGGGTTGTTCTTGGCGAAGGAAAAGATTACCCACTCATACCCATTTGACTGGCGAACAAAGAAGCCAATTATTTGGCGAGCTGTGCCACAATGGTTTGCGTCAATTGACAATTTCCGTCAGGATATTTTGGACCAAATTGATGAGGTTAATTTCTTCCCAGCATGGGGTCAAAAGCGTTTGCACAACATGATTGCTGGTCGTGGTGACTGGGTTATCTCTCGTCAACGTGTTTGGGGCGTGCCATTGCCAATCTTCTATGCAGAGGATGGAACAGCCATTTTGGATGCTGACATTATTGAGCACGTTGCGCAATTGGTTGAAAAGCACGGTTCAAACGTTTGGTTTGAACGTGAAGCCAAGGACTTATTGCCAGAAGGTTATACGAACGAACATTCACCAAATGGCCAATTCAAGAAGGAAGAGGACATCATGGATGTTTGGTTCGATTCCGGTTCTTCTTGGAATGGGGTGATGCGTCAACGCCCTCAATTGGATTACCCTGCTGATTTGTATTTGGAAGGTTCTGACCAGTACCGTGGTTGGTTTAACTCTTCATTGATTACTTCTGTGGCCGTAACGGGGCAGGCACCTTACAAGAACTTGCTATCACAAGGCTTTACTTTGGATGGTAAGGGTAACAAGATGTCCAAGTCATTGGGAAACACGATTTCACCATTGGATGTTGGTAACAAGTTTGGTGTTGAAATTTTGCGTTTGTGGACTATCTCAGTTGATACGTCCCAAGATATGCCAGTTTCAGATGAAATTTTGAAGCAAGTTGCTGATTCTTACCGCAAGATCCGTAATACCATGCGTTTCTTGTTGGCCAACACATCTGACTTTGATTACGATACTGACAAGGTTGCCTTTGCAGACCGTGCTGCTCATGACCAATATGCAACGGTCTTGTTGAACAACTTGGTCGCTGATTTGAAGGATAGTTATGACAACTACCGTCTCAATGAAATCTACTCACGTTTGATTAACTTTATTAACGTGGACTTGTCTGCCTTCTATTTGGATATCGCCAAGGACGTTGTTTATGTTGAAGCACCGGATTCTGCCTTGCGTCGTTCAATGCAATCAGTCTTCTACGAAATTTTGACGGCTTTAACGAAGTTGATGTTGCCAGTTTTGCCACACACGGCTGAAGAAATATGGTCATATATTCCACATACCAACACGAAGTACGCTTACTTGCAAGACATGCCAACTGTAGAGGAATTGCCAGAAAATGCTGACATGATGGTTAAGTGGGAAACGGTCTTTGCGTTGCGTTCGGCGGCCAACAAGGCAATCGAAGCCGCCCGAACAGCTGGCTTGGTTGGTAAGAATGCCGAAGCAGCTATGACGCTGTACTTGACGGCTGATCAGAAGAGCGTTTTGTCTGATTTGAACTTAGACTTTCGTTTGATTTTGATGGTCTCACAATTGGACTTGAAGGATCGTGAAGACGCAACAGATGCTGTGCCAAGCTTTGATGACGTTCCTGTCTTAGTTGAAAAGGCTCGCGGCGGTTTGTCACCACGTGACCGTCGCTATCACGAAGATTTGGGAGTCGATGAGGCCTTTCCAGAATTGTCAAAGGCTGAAGCTGCATTGGTTCGCAAGTATTACCCAGCTGCCTTAGCAGAAGGTTTTGAAGCTTAAAAATCAGTTATTTTGATTTAAAAAACGATGTCAAGTAAAAATACTTGACATCGCTTTTATTATTTGGCATAATAGACAAGTAAAGAAATACGGAGGAATTACATTATGGCAGTTAAAATTCGCTTGAAGCGGATGGGTGCTAAGAAGCGTCCATTCTACCGCGTTGTTATCGCTGACTCACGTTCACCACGTGATGGTCGTTTTATCGAAACAGTGGGAACTTATAACCCAATCGCTGTTCCAGCAGAAGTACAGTTGGACGAAGCTAAGATTTTGGCTTGGTTGGCAAATGGTGCACAACCATCTGACACAGCTCGTAACTTGTTGTCAAAGGCTGGCATCATGGCTAAGTATGCTGAACAAAAGGCTGCTGCAGCTTCTGAAAAGCCTGCTAAGGCAAAGAAGTCAGCTGCTGCTAAGCCAGCAGCTAAGGAAGAAGCAGCTGCTTCTTCTGAAAAGCCAACGGCTAAGAACAAGGTTGCCGAAATCAAGGCATACTTGGACGCCCAAGGTATCGACTACCCAGCATCAGCTAAGAAGGCTGACTTGTTGGAATTGGTTTAAGACAAACTGGTTTATAAAGTGGAAACTACCAAAGTTCATTTGGTAGTTTTTTTCTTTTTGAACAGGCTAAGATAAGCAAAGCTTTGCTATAATAGAGAGTATGGAAACAAAAAATTACTTTAAAATTGGAACGATTGTCAATACACATGGCATTCGTGGTGAGTTGAAAATCAAAGCCATTACGGACTTTGCTGACGACCGCTTTCAAAAGGGGCAAGCGATTTACCGTTTGGACAAGGGGCAATACGTCAAGGAAATGATTGCAAAGGCCCGCGTTCATAAGGGTATGTGGTTGGTCACCTTTGAGGGTGTTGATAATATTAACCAAGTTGAAATTTTTAAGGGCCAGGATGTCTTCGTTGATGAAGAAGACCGGGATGACCTTGATGATGGTGAATATTACTACAACGAAATCATTGGCTGCACCGTTGTCGACTTAGATGGGCAGACTTTGGGTGAAATCAAGGAAATTATGACGACTGGTGCCAACGACGTTTGGATTATGAAACGTCCCAAGGGCAAAGATGGCTTAATTCCGATGATCGATGATGTCGTAAAAGAGGTCAATGTGGCTGATAAGGTGATTACCATTGATGTCTTGGAAGGACTATTGGACGATGAAGATTGATGTTTTAAGCCTTTTTCCAGATATGTTTGCACCAATGCGTCAGTCAATTATCGGTAAAGCAATCGATCGTGGTGACCTTGACTTTGCTGTGACTGATTTTCGTGATTATACGACAAACAAACATAACAATGTTGATGACTATCCCTTCGGTGGTGGGGCTGGCATGTTGCTCACGCCCCAACCGATTTTTGATGCCTTAGAGGCCGTCAAGAAAAATAGCCCTGAAAAAAGTGCGGGGCATGTCATCTTGTTGGATCCGGCTGGTAAGAAGTTTGACCACACGGATGCGAAACGATTGGCCAACTATGACCACTTAACTTTTATTGCCGGTCATTATGAGGGATATGATGAGCGAATCAAGACATTGGTAGACGAAGAACTTTCACTGGGTGATTATGTTTTAACTGGTGGGGAACTGGCCTCGATGGTCATGATTGATGCAACGGTTCGCTTTTTGCCTCATGTTTTGGGCAATGCTGAATCGGCAGAAGGTGATTCCTTTGCTGATGGCTTGCTGGAATACCCACAATACACGCGACCAGCAGACTTTCGTGGATTAACCGTACCAGATGTCTTAACTTCTGGAAACCACGGTAAAATCGCTGAATGGCGGTTAAAAGAAGCGCTAAAAAAGACGTACTTACGTCGACCTGATTTATTAGAAAATCGGGTATTTACAAATGAAGAACGCGACCTATTGGATGATATTAAAAGTGAATTAGCAGACGATTAATTTGTACTAGTAAACATCGGTAGATCGAATACAGGATAAAGGACAAGACCGATGGAACTGGAATTTTTAGGAACTGGCTCGGGCCAACCATCTAAATTTCGCAATGTGGCCAGCATTGCTTTGAAGCTACTTGATGAGCGCAATGCTGTCTGGCTTTTTGATGTTGGGGAAGCAACCCAACACCAGATTTTGAAAACCACGATTCGCCCACGGAAGATTGAAAAAATTTTTATTTCCCATTTGCATGGCGACCATATTTTTGGTTTGCCTGGTTTATTGTCCTCACGGTCTTTCCAGGGCGCTGATAAAAGTGAACCACTGACGATTTATGGTCCTAAAGGCTTGAAGTCTTTTGTGCAAACGGCTTTGCGGGTTTCAGATACGCACTTGTCTTACCCAGTTCACTATGTGGAAATTGAGGTGGGGACGATTTTTGAAGATGATACCTTCCGTGTGGTAGCGGCTCCTTTGAAGCACCGGATTGAGGCCTGGGGTTTTCGGGTGGAAGAAAAGGCTCATCCAGGAGAATTGCTGATTGATAAGGTAAAGGCTGATCAAATTCCAGCAGGTCCTGTCTATGGTCGCTTGAAGGCCGGTGAAACGGTGACCCTTGACGATGGTCGTGTAATTAATGGTCAGGATTACCTTGGCCCAGCACAACCGGGACGCGTCGTGACCTTTATTTTGGACACTCTCCCAAATGACCAAGCAAAGATTTTGGCGCAGGGTGCAGACGTCTTGGTTCACGAATCAACCTATGGTCAAAGTAAGGAAGAAAGTAAATTAGCACGGGCACATGGACATTCAACTTCCCGTGATGCGGCCCACCTAGCGCTCGACAGTCATGTTGGTAAATTAGTCTTGGTCCACATTTCTGCCCGGTATATTGGCCCATTATTAAAGAAGTTCATTAGCGATGTGAAGCATTTGTTCCCAAATACCTATGTTGCCCGTGACTTCGACGTTGTTGATGTCCCATTCAAGAAGGAGCAGCATGGTACCAAGTAATTGGCGGTTGTTAGATCAACCAGATCAAATGAGTAGCCAACGGTTACAGGAACAATTACATTTAAATCCAGTTACAGCAGGTTTTTTGGTGCAAAAAGGCATCAAGGATGTGAAAGAGGCGCAGGCCTTTTTGCATCCTGATTTTCAAAGTATTCACGACCCAAGCGAATTTTTCGATATGGAAAAGGCGGTGGATCGGATTCAAGAAGCAGTGTTTACTGCCGAACCAATTTTGGTTTACGGTGATTATGACGTCGATGGTATTACGAGTACCGCGATTATGGTGGAAACGCTGACCTCGCTTGGTGCAGAGGTAACACCCTACATTCCAAACCGTTTTGAAGATGGTTATGGACCCAATTTAACGACTTACCAACGCTTGGTTGAAGAAACTGGTGCGAGCTTGATTATCACGGTTGATAACGGCGTCAGTGGCCATGAGGCGATTGCTTGGGCGCAAGGTGCTGGTGTTGATGTGGTCGTGACTGACCACCACGCTTTACCGGAGACTCTGCCCGATGCTTATGCCATCATCCATCCACGCCATCCAGAGGGAAGCTATCCTTTTTCTGATTTATCAGGAGCGGGGGTTGCTTTTAAGGTTGCTCAGGCAATCTTAGCCGATGGACAACCGGCCGAATCATTGAAAGACTTACCAGTGGAATTTTTGGATTTGGTTGCGATGGGTGCGGTGGCCGATGTGGTCTCCCTGACCGATGAAAATCGGGCCTTTGTGACCTGGGGTCTTAAACAGATTGAGGAAAATCCCAGACCCGGTCTAGCTGCCCTATTAAAGAGCGCGAAGCACGCCAAGGGGCAAGCAATTTTAGCCGAAACGATTGGCTTTAAAATTGCGCCACGGTTAAACGCGATTGGTCGAATGGCCGATGGTCAGCTAGGCTTAGAACTCTTGTTAACGAAGGACCCAGAGCGAGCCAAGGCGATTGCTAAGGAAGTGGAACAGCTCAATGATGAGCGTCGGACCTTAGTGGATACCGTCTTTGATCAGGCAAAAGAGCAGGCCCTAGACCCAAAAAATCAGAAGGCCAACATCTTGCTGATTGCTGGCCAAAATTGGCATCAAGGAATTCTTGGCATTGTTGCTGCCCGCTTGGCTGAATTAGTGAAAAAACCCGTGGTGATTCTTTCGCTCGTTGACGGCGTTTATAAGGGTTCTGGACGTTCCTTTGGGGACTTTGATTTGCACGCCTTCTTGCAGGCCTATGCTGACTACTTCACTAGTTTTGGTGGTCATGCCGGTGCCTTAGGAGTTAGTATGACGCCGGATGAATTGCCGGTGGTCCAAAACTTGGTTCAACAAGATGGGGCTAACCTGCAATTTGCCGATCAAAAGTTAGCCGTTAACTTGGTTGTGCAGCCACGGATTTTGACACCTGATTTTTACCAGCAATTAGCTTTGCTTGAACCATTTGGCCAGGGCAATCCACAGCCCGTTATTGCTGTTGAGGATGTGCCACTAGAATCGGTTCAATCGATGGGGGCGCTTAATCAGCATCTAAAGCTTAATATTCGTGGCGGGCGGGGCTTTGTCGAGGCCTTAGCCTTCAATCAGCCTGATTTGGTAAAAGAAGCCCAAGAAAAAACACAGGCGACCCTAGCGGGCAAGGTTGGGGTGAACACCTTTGCTGGCAAAACTAGGCTGCAATTAATGCTGGAAGATTTGGCCTTTGTCGAAGTAGAGCAAAATCAGCCTACGTCAATGGAGCCAGTCGTTCGTCAGGTTAAAAAGCAAGTGGTCCAAACGGCACAGACCGCAGAAGCTGCGGTTAAAAATTCATCTACAACATTGGCGCAGGCAATCGGTCAAACGAGTAGCCAAGACTTTGCCAGATTATATAAATATTTGTATGGACACCAAAAATTGGACATTATCGGGCATTTGGAAGTTGTATTATCCGAACTTTCAATGCAAGAAAAGCAATTTAAATTAATGATTCAGGTCTTTTTGGACCTCGGTTTTGTTAAAATGAATGCAGGGACTATTTTGTGTTTACCAAGTACCAGTAAAAAGTCCTTGGCAAACTCTGTCACGTACCAGCGGTATTTTGCCGGTTAATGAACCCGGCTTGAGGAAATAAAAATGAGTAAAATTGATTTACATGATTATGTTGCCACAGTGGAAGATTATCCAGAACCTGGTGTTTCTTTCCGTGATATCTCACCATTGATGGGTGATGGGCCTGCTTATAAGCAAGCAATTGACCAAATCGTTGATTTTGCCAAAGACTTGGATGTCGACTTGATTGCTGGGCCAGAATCACGTGGCTTCATCGTTGGTTCGCCATTAGCCTATGCCATGGGTATTGGTTTTGTGCCAGCACGTAAGTCTGGTAAGTTACCCCGTAAGGCTGTTTCAGCATCTTACACATTGGAGTATGGCGGTGTCAATGAGTTGGAGATTCATGAGGATGCCATTCAACCTGGTCAACGGGTCTTGATTGTCGATGACCTTTTGGCAACTGGTGGCACCATCAATGCTACCCGCAAGATTGTGGAAGAATTAGGTGGCGTGGTGGCCGGAGTAGCCTTTATTATTGAATTAGAGGACCTCCACGGTCGAGAGAAGATTATGGAAGCCGGCGAAGTACCGTTTGTTGCTTTGATGGAATACTAAGGACTAGCACCTGGTACAAAACCGGACTTTCACAGGGTGAAATAAAGGGAAGCAGATGCTAACAACACTAGTAGTACTTTTAATTATTAACACGACCGTGGCCGTTATCACGGTTTTTCGTGAGCCACGAGATATCGCCGCTACTTGGGCGTGGATCTTAGTGCTGATTTTAATTCCAGTCCTTGGTTTTATTATTTATTCTTTTGCGGGCCGGAAGCTGTCACAGCGCCGGCTTTTTGCCTATCAAGGGCAAGATACTTCAGCGATGAATGAAAAAATCGCCGATTTGATTCAAGATGCTGATGAACGCGGTAAAAGGGAAGGCCTTGTGACACATGTGAACGAAACGCAAGCCTCCTTAGTTCAGGCTCGTTCTTTGGTCACGCTGTTTCAAAATATTAATCAGACGTCCTTGGCGACAAAAAATCAGGTTAAAGTCTTTACTTCGGGTTTGGATTTTTTTGGCCGCTTAAAAGAGGATCTGAAGCAAGCACAGGAAAGTATTAATCTTGAGTTTTATACTTTTTATAGTGATCAGTTAGGGCATGAAATCAGAGACATTTTAGTCGAGCGGGCTCAAGCTGGCGTTGAGGTGCACGTCATTTACGATGCCTTGGGTTCCTTTGGTACAACCAAGCGGTTCTTTGCACCGTTACGAGATGCTGGCGGTCACGCTACGCCATTCTTGAAGCGTCGACTGACGCTGGTTGATTTTCAGTTAAACTTTCGTGATCACCGTAAAATCGTGGTGATTGATGGCCAAATTGGCTATGTTGGTGGTTTTAATATTGGTGACCAGTATCTTGGCCGTGATAAAAAATTTGGCCATTGGCGTGATACGCATTTACGGATGACGGGTTCCGGAGTTTACTCACTCCAAGCTCATTTTCTGTTGGATTGGAACGCTTCTGAACCCAAGAGACCGATGGCGGTAACGTCAGACCGTTACTTTCCACCATTGCAATTGGCTTTGCAGGGTAAATCGAATTTACAAATTGTTACTTCCGGTCCTGAAACGGATGACGAACAGATTAAGATGGGCTATATCCGCTTAATTCAATTGGCCAAAAAGCGCTGTTGGATTCAAACGCCCTATTTAATTCCGGATGATTCAACTTTTGATGCTTTGCGAATTGCCGCTAATTCGGGCGTTGATGTTCGGATTATGGTGCCTTGCATGCCTGACCATGCCTTTGTCTATCGAGCCACTCAGTATTACGCTGCGCAGTTAGCCAAGTATGGAATTAAGATTTATTATTATCAAAATGGTTTCTTGCACGCCAAGACGATGGTAGTCGATGATCATTTGGCTTCTGTTGGTTCGGCCAATTTGGATTTTCGCTCTTTTAAGCTAAATTTTGAAGTGAATGCCTTTCTATACGATTCTGACTTAGCTCATCATCTTGCCCATGTTTTTAAGCATGATTTAACTGTTTCCAGTGAGCAGACGGTGACCAGTTTTGCCCAACAGGGCCGTTGGCTGGTCTTTAAACAGTATGTCGCTAGGTTACTAGCACCAATTTTATAAAAATCAGATTGGCCGTCTCTAAAATTAGGTCGATAAAAAAAGAAGGCGAGAGCCTTCTTTTTTGTTAGAATCAATCAAATTGTATCTTGCTTGACTATCAATGCACCAGATAAACGGCATCTTGAATCATGTCAAAGGCCTGATAATGCTGATTTAAAACATCATTTAATTCCAAATCAGCCTCCTGCCAGAATTGCTTTGAATTGGTGGCACCATTTTTTTCACCAATGACAATTAAGTGAAAAGGTTGGGATTGGCTCCGAAGGTATTGTAAAATTTGCCAGTCATCGTCGTTAGTATCTGGTGCCCAAGCCATCACAAAAATTGGTTGAGAATTTGGATCATCGGCTTTACGTAAGCTCTCTTTTACAGCCGTTAGGGCAGCTTGTTTGCTGACGGTTGTCCAGGGGACAGGACGTTCATTATCTTGTCCGCTCCAATCAAGGTTATCAACGGCTTTCACAACATGTCCTTGTGCTTCTAGTGCAGCGGATAGTGCGGCATTACCGGCCATTAGCTCAACAATCGGTCTGGGGCCGGCGAAGCGGGCTAAATCCTTGACCCAATCTGTGTTTGGTAAAAACCAGAGCCCATAGTTGACAATCAGTGTTTCTCTTAGCTCTGCTAATGCATCATCGAGAAGGAGTCGTTCTGGATGGCGACTTAAGGACTTGACATCTTCTAGTAGGTTGGGGAGACGGTGAAGTGGTAGCTGTTGGTGATCGAGGGCAGCAAGAGTTTGAATCACCACATCGATTTTGGCTAGTGACTGTGAATCGGTCATGTATTGTTTTTTTAAATTAAGTAGTTTTTCTCGACTGAGCATAAAGAGTCCTTAAGATTGGGTAAAAACGTGTCTGGTAGCGTTTTCTCTTGTGTTTTTCTTTGGTACAGTGTTAGTGAAATGTCTTATTAGGAGTAGTATACACCATGGTTGATTTTTCTTTGACCAAAACTGACTGGGATCAGGCTTTAGCACCTTTTTTGCCCGCGGGCTATCAACAGCAGGCCGAATCATTTTTAAATGAAGTTTATCAAGATCCCCAAAAACCAGTTTACCCCAAGCGCGAAAACGTTTTTCTGGCTTTTGAGAAAACTCCGTTAGCGCAAACGAAAGTAGTTATTCTAGGTCAAGATCCTTATCATGGCGAAAATCAGGCCCAAGGCCTGGCCTTTTCGGTGCCTGATTTTCTACCAGCTCCGCCATCACTGCGCAATATTTTAAAGGAGTTAGCCAGTGATATTGGCAGCGTGCGACCCAGTCATGATTTAACGACATGGGCAAGTCAGGGTGTTTTGTTGCTTAACACGGTGTTCACTGTGGCTGCTGGTCAAGCTAATAGCCACCAAAAACAAGGCTGGGAAGAACTCTCAGATGCAGCGATTAAGGCGGCTAGCGCTGATCAACGGCTAAAGGTTTTCATTTTGTGGGGGAAGCCGGCCCAGCAAAAGGCGCGGCTAATCGATACTGAAAGGCATCTGATTTTAATGGCGCCACACCCAAGCCCATTGGCCGCTTATCGGGGCTTCTTTGGTTCTAAACCATTTTCCAAGGCCAATGCCTTTTTAGAAAGGCACCAAGAAGTCCCTGTTAACTGGTTGAAATAAGTTTGAAATTTGACCGTAAAGGGCTAATAAAAGAAAGAAACTTTGGTATACTTTAGAAAAGACTAACGAGTAAAAAGGGAGCGCAAATATGTCACTTTTCGATCAGTTTAAAACAGAAATTAAGGGTCAAAAAATCCGCCTTGTCTTTCCCGAAGGAACGGATGAACGGGTTTTGACAGCCGCTGTTGAGTTGGCCCAAGAGGACTTGGTCAGCCCAATTGTTTTGGGCGAAAAAGAGGCGATCGTTGCCCTTTCAAAAAAGCTTCAATTGAGTTTAAATCAGGTTGAAATTGTTGATATCAAAACCGTTCCAACAGATCAACGCGTTAAGATGATTCAGGCCCTAGTCGAGCGCCGTAAGGGTAAAACAGACGAAAAAACAGCTGAAAAGTGGCTTCAAGATGACAACTACTTCGGCACGATGCTTGTCCAAATGGGTGCCGCTGAGGGGATGGTTTCTGGGGCAGTGCATCCAACTGGTGATACGGTTCGTCCTGCTCTCCAATTAATTAAGACAGCGCCTGGTTCTCGACGAATTTCTGGTGCCTTTATTATGCAGAAGGGCGACCAGCGTTTTGTCTTTGCTGACTGCGCGATTAACATCGAGATTGATGCCGAAACGATGGCTCAAATCGCTGTTCAATCAGCTCGTACTGCTAAAATTTTTGGTATCAATCCAAAGGTGGCGATGCTTTCGTTTTCAACGAAGGGTTCTGCTAGGGGTGACCAAGTTGAAAAGGTTCAGGAAGCTACAAAATTAGCCAAGGAATTGGCACCGGAATTAGCTGACCAAATTGATGGCGATTTGCAATTTGACGCAGCCGTTGTTGAAAAGGTGGCCAATGCCAAGGCACCCGGTTCGACGGTGGCTGGTCAGGCGAACGTCTTTGTCTTTCCAAGCTTGGAGGCGGGCAATATCGGCTATAAAATTGCCCAACGTTTGGGCGGATTTGAGGCGATTGGCCCAATTTTGCAAGGACTGGCCAAGCCAGTTTCAGATCTTTCCAGAGGTGCTTCTAAGAATGACGTGGTCAAGGTAGCCATCATCACAGCAGCTCAAGCTTTGGCACAGCGTTAATCATCGTTTTAAAGGGGTAACCGAGTCCTTGGTTAGCCCTTTCTTGCCATTATTTCAACAAAAATCTGAATGAAAGCGGTATAAGTGTTTATGAATTTTTTTCTTAACCAAGGTATGGGTCACGGAAATTCGGGCGTCGAACATGCTCAGTTTTATCGATCTCAATGCTTCTTAGATCGACAATTACCATTCAAAATTGTCTTTACTGATTTACTCCAGGATTTGCATATTCATATGCGTGAATGGCATTTGCCGGAAAATCAGGTTATTGGCCTTTATGATTTTTTGTTAGCCGCTGACCCTTTGGATTACTTGGATAATGGCTTGCCCGCAGACGAAGTGCAAAACAGTCATGAAAAGATTCTAATTGATCAAACCGATACGCAACGGATTATCACGGCTCAAAGCTCTGGTAATTACCAAATTCGCCGTTTACGCGATAAGATTTTTAGTACAGAAAAAAATATTTATATCGTTGATGATGCCCATGTTTCTTTGACGAAGGGCACACATCAGATTGAGTGGTCATATCGACAGGGTCCAGGTGAAAAAATCATGCAGGACATTCATCTGACTAATTTCTTGGGGGAAAATTACTATTTCTTGACCTTTGATGAATTAGTGACCTTTTTCTTAGATCAATTGGCAGCACATTTCGGACAAAATACGTACTTTGTTGACCGGGGCACGTTCTACGATGAAACTTTGGTTCGACAAAAGGCAGCTGGTTCTACGCAGAAAATTGTTGGCATGGTCCATGCGAACCATAAGGTGAGCGAAGAGAACGGGCACATTCTTTTTAATAATTTTTATCAGTACACACTGGATCATTTAGACCAGTATGATGCGGTTGTTGTGGCAACCAAGGCACAAAAAGCTGGTCTAAAGGCTGATTTGCAAGGTTATACGGCAGAGAAAAACCTTGATAAGATCTATGCCATTCCTGTTGGTGGGGTCACAAAACTTGGCCATGCAAAGACCAGAAAAAATCAAAAATTAAATTTGGTAACAGCCTCTCGTTTGCACGAAGAAAAGCACATTGATCAAATTATTGACGCTGTTCAAGTTCTTGTGGGGCGTGGTTATGACGTCAATTTGACCATCTATGGCGCCGGAGCAGAGGATCAAAAATTAGCCAAGCAAATTAAGGAGCTTGGTTTGACCAATCGAGTTGTCTTAGCTGGTTTGTCTCAGCATGTGACCAAGGATTTGCAACGTCATGATGTTTTTGTTTCCGCATCATACTCGGAAGGATTTGGCCTGACTTATCTGGAAGCCTTGAGCCAGGGGCTGCCAGTCGCTAGTTATGCGAATAACTTTGGCGCCAAGGAATTGATTCATCCTGGGGAAAATGGTTATTTGGCTGATTTTTTGACAACCGATGCTGACCGGAAAAACAATGTGGCCCAGCTTGCGGATGCCATTTTGTCTTGTTTCCAGGACTATGATTGGCTTTCGGCTGGTGCAATCGCTTCTTGCCGGCCATTTTTGACAGAAAATGTTGCTGAAAAATGGGCACAACTGGAGGATGAACTATCATGAAAGTTGCATTAATTAATAGTTTTGATGAACGAAACCAGCAGGCGGTTGCTTGGCAAATTAATCAGGTGCTAGCTGGTGAATTGGATGAACTTTGGCTAGCAACCCCTCATGAAGATGCTGTTCAAATTGCCCGTGATCTTGGCTTGGAGTTACACCAAGTTTTTGATCTTTGTAGCCAAAGCTATCTAGCCGATCAAGCAGATGGTGAGGGCGTCTGGTTTTATGATTTAAAAGTTCCTAACCAGGGTCAATTGGTCGTCAATAAGGACTGGACGAAGAGTATTTCCGTAGCGGGTCACTTGGTGGCTGACGTACGCTGGTTTGCTAATTCCAACCGCCTCGTGCAAGCAGTGACTTGGCAAAATGAAGGCGGTCAAGCGGACCGCAAAGATATTTACCAACGCAATGGCCGGTTGTTTGCCAAACAATATTTCAGTAACGGTCAACTGCTCCAATCTGATTTTTACGTTGGCTTTGATCAGATGGTTTGCCAAGACTTTTATTTTCAAGGGATGCGTAACTTTGTCCTCGATAAAAATCAGCGTCATTATGACTCTGCAGAGAATTACTTAAAACATGTGATGGAAAAGCAGGGACGCTGCGATGTCCACATTAGTACAGTCGACCGTTGTTTGGTTTTGGCACCTACTGGGACCACTTTGGCCCTCCCACAGGGTGTTTTGGATGACCAGGGGAATGTCTGGCCTGATTTAGTCATGGTCCTAACGAATCAAAATCATGCTGTTAGCCGTGTATTGGTGGCGGAAATTGACCGAGAAAAACTAAAGAAGGCAGGGCTACCCTTAGATAAGGTTGAACTGTTAGCTTAAGGTTGATAAAGGAGAGAAGCCTTGAACATATCCTTATTGCCAACCTGGCAAGAAAATTCGAACTCAAAAAACGAGGTTGATAGTAGTCTGGCTTTGACCAAGCTCTTTTTGCGTGCCGAAGACCAGGTGACGGTTATTTTTGCCAATTACTTGCCACGATTGAGGACCTGGCTTGGTCAGGCTCAGATTGAAGCCATTCAGTATTGGTCTGCTTATGACGAGTTGCAGCAAGTGACACAAAAGGATCGTCAGCCACTTGATTTAACTGATTTTACTTGGCCAAAGAATGCTGAATTTGTTCGTATGTACGATCGAATTGTGGTCTTGGTTGATTTAGCCCACTACGCGACAATTTATTTTACTTATCCCAAAGCAGATTTGATTGATCGAATTGATTTGCTTCAAAACGGTCAAGTGGCGCAACAACTCACGATTGATGATCGGGGTTTTGTTTCGCGAGTATTGACTTACCAAGAGGAATCATTGAAGACGATTGACTATCTTAGTCAAAGCGGCGCGGTGGTTGCAACTGAAAACTGTCAGACTGGTCAGGTCCAGGCGCTGTTACCGGATGGTTCTGAGCAAACTTTTGCTGAGATGGGCGCCCTGATTGAACACCTGGTGGTTTTACATATTCAATTGCTTTCAGATCAAACACTTTTGGTAGAACCTTCGGTAGAAAACCTGGCAATTGCCCAGCAAATTCAAGAAGATAAGCGAGTCCTAGTCTTGGACTATCCCTTTTATGGGGCTGAAATTAGTCAGGAATTACGTCCAAATGATCTTTTATCTTTCCAGACTATAACGGGGCAAGTGCCACTTTCATCAGCTTTCAACCTAGCCCACCAACCAATTGTACTAGGTCCTTTTGCAGTTGATTTGGCGACTAAGAATGCTGTACCGAAAAAGCACTTTGTTTGCTACTGGCGCTTGGGTTCGCTTTCAGTTGATTATGCCAACCATATCTTTACCACACTTTTCGACTTAGCAATTGAGCATGAAGATTTAGTAATTATTGTTGAAAATGACATGTGGCAAGTTGGCTTTCAGCAATTGTTAACCGAAAAATTAGGTCAATTGGCGCAGAGCCAAACGTTGCCTTTCGAACGATTAGAGACATTACCTGCCCAGTTTGTTCTACTTGATTGGCAGGCGCCTAAAAAGCGGCAGGAGTATCTGCAAACCGCATCGGCTGTTATTGATTTGGCCGATGAGGTCGATTTGTCACTTCAGGCGCAAGCTTTGGCGCACGGCCTGCCTTCTCTGACTAAAACCCAAACGGCTTACCAGGCATCAGAGACGAAGCATATTCAAAGTGTAAGCGATATTGTTACTAGTTTGAATTGGCTCTTTGATCAGCAAAATTGGCAGGGAGTTCAGGATTCCTTGATAAAGGTTCAATCGGACTATGCTAGTGACGCTTTGGCTGCTAAGTGGCGGCTTGAGTTACGCTGATTTTAAATAAAAAGTTATCTGTCAGAAGGTAATTGAGTTGAACGGGACTAGCTTGGTTGAATCGATGAAGGTCAACTAAGTATTGAATAACTTTTGAAGGAGGATCGCGATGGCCCAGATGTCAATTTTACAAATTGGAGAAATAGATTGGACTGAACAGGTTCAAAACGAAAATTTGGACTGGCATTATACTGCTAGCTGGGACTTGCCTTTCTTGTTGGCTCGGCAACAAGATCCCAGTTTTTTAGCTTATACATATGTTTTGTTGACCGATTCCGTGATTGATTCGACTGTTTTGGCACGTCAAATCAGGGAGTGGCCAGCTTATCGAGTTATTTATTTGGGAAATGCCGTTGGTTTCAATTGGGAGTTGAAGCAGGCTTTAGATGATCGTGGTGCTTTTTACTTTCATGAAAAAAAGCCAGAAGAGGTGGCTAATCGAATTTTTCGCGATTTGTATTTGGGACAAGCAGGTTTTCCAACTCGTTTCTCTGAAACGCAATTTTTGCCGGTCAAAAATTATTGCTGGCAGCTTAAACGGTCGGGCCGATTTTCAACCGCGATTAGCGGCGATTTTGGCGATGATTACCAGCAAATTGGAACGCTTAAAACTTTTCCGGGTGACTATCAGCCAGGGCAAGAGAATCTTGTTTACTGTGATTATGAACAAACTGGGGATGCTGAATTAGCGTTGTGCTTTGTTTTTTATCACAATGGTAATTTACAGCAATTACAGATGATTCAAGGGCCTGCAATGCAGCGGTTGACGGCGATTAAAGCGCCGGCCTCGTATCAGGACTATCAAATTCTTGTGCTTGCGAAGGGTAAAGGGTCCTTGGACCTGCATAATGTGCACCAACGGCGGTCTCGCCACGGGCTAGGATATTTTTTACCAGGTGGAAGGCGTGATATGACGGAGGATGGGCAAGAAGTCCTTTCTTACTTTAACCCAGGTACTAAAAAGGGTCCCCTTGTTGTTCTCTTTGTCGGCACTCGTCTGTATGTTGAGGGATTTGAGATGATGGGACCTTTGTCTGATTTAGGCTACCCATACTTGCTCTTTACGGATTCCAGAACACAAGGCGGAGCCTTTATGGTCGGTAATGAAGAATACGAGGATTTAGTTACGGAAAAAATCAGGAGTGCTCAAGAAACGGCCCGAGTAACGGCCGATGAACTGATTTTGACCGGATACTCAATGGGTTCTTACGCTGCGATGTATTATGCTGGTAAGGTTGCTGCTGACCACCTAGTGTTGGCTAAGCCAATTATCAATTTGGGGACCTTCACCGCCCGGGGGGACTTTGCTCATAGTGGCGTTAACCATGATTGGATTTTAGATGTTCGCTATTTGTTAACCGGCCGGCTTGATCAATCTGATACCAAACGTTTAGATCAAAAATTGTGGCATTCGTTGAATCAATTGACTTGGCGCAATGGCGAGGTTTCACTCTTTACGATGACTCAAGACGAATATGATGGTGAATCATTACCAAAGTTATTGGATTACTTCCGCCATAACAATGTCACTGTTAATCGCCAGCAAATGCCTGGCCATCATGAGGACCAGGTAGATGCCATGGTCGAATTTTTGAAAAAAGAAATTAGCCGACAGGCCAAAGCAATTAAACAGGAGGGCTGGCGTTAATGCAATATCAAATCTATTGGCAACCACAGACAGTCCTCCATGAGTTACAGGGTGCAATTGTTGACTTCATTAAGGAAAATGAGGTTCATTATACGAATCATTTTTTACCTTCTGGTCAGGTTATTGCTTCATGGACGGATGCAGCAAATTACTATCGAGATAAGTCTGTTTCTGATTTACCCCGATTGAAGCCAGGTAGTACTTATCGGACAACTCGTCGAGTCCAAAATTCCAAGCGAATGCACGCATATTTGAGTTGGACATTTTTTGATGAAAAAGATCAAATTATTAGCAGTCAGTATCAAAACAGTAATTTTTTGGATTTAAAGGTGCCAAGAGTTTATGACCATTATCGGTTAGATTTGATGTCAGCTGGAACGGGTGACTTTACTTTCTATGAGGTCACGATGGCTGAAAAAGTTGATGGCTGGCTCATGGACCAGGACCAACAGATAACCGAATACCTCGGGGCGTATTTGGATATGCCAAATCAGCTGGCTAGTAAAACCCTTCGAGTAATCTTGGCGGAACCGGAATTTCACCAAACAAGTTATCCAATTCAAGCAGTGAAAAAATCACCACAGGCGGTCTTATACCTTGCCACGGATTTGCTTCATTGCCAAAATTTTTATGATGAAGAAGTCTTGAAAGTAATCAGACAAGCCAAAAAAGAAGTCCGTGCTAAGGACGTTGAATTTGTTGGTTATGGTTTGGTTTCTTCCATGGTGGCATTGCAATACCGCCAGGCCGTGAAGGGGGCGAAGGCAATTGTTGCCAATCCTGACCAGCTTATTTTGCCATCAGGAATCGACCGTTATTCAACTGATTTAGCTGCTTTTTTGTCTTCTTTACCAGAAAAAATTGAGGGATTAATGAGTGCCGATGATAGCTTATTGGTTCATTACTCTTTGGCGGACAATGCTAGTCCCATTCAGGTTATCCGCCCTCGGATAGAACTGCTGCAACAATTATCTTATCCTGAATGGCCAGAAAGTCGGCAGGAAAAGCTTGAACGGATTCGAGCAGAGCGTGAGGCTGAAAAGCAGCTTAAAAAAGACGGGCAGAATCAAAAAAGTCAAATTCAGAGTAGTAAGGTCAATAGTGATTCGTTAATTAACGAGAAGCAAGATAGTGATTCAGATATTCAGCAAAATGAAGAGAGCATCGCTGCTGAAAAGAGTCTGTTAGCAACTGGTACCAATCAAGGGGTTGCGCCTGACCAACCTTTGCCACCATTAGGGCCGGTTTTGGTGCCTAGAGATTTAGCGCCATTGACAGAAGGTAGTCAAGAATCTGCATTATCCCAGTTAGGAATTTTGGTGAATCAAAGCCAGGTAGTTGACCAGCCATCAGAGTCACCAGATGGTTTGCCATTAATCGATTCGACTCAGGAAAAAACGGTCCAGGAGGATCAAGGTGAAACTGAGCAAGCAGAACAAAATGATTCAAAAGAGCCTGTGGGGTCAGAACCAAAGGATGTAAAAGAGTCAGTGAAGGCAGATCAACCTGATGAAGGAGAGCCTTTGGAGTCAGAAACGGATGCAGAAGAGCGATTAAGGTTAGAACATGATGAGATGAGTCATGAACAAAAGAGTGCTTTAGATGCCGAGGAAATACCGCAAGAAGAGCAATTAGCAGCTGAATCAAGTCAGGTAGCAGAAAATGAAACAGATTCTGTAACGAGAAAAGTAGAGGAAACACGAGAACAACGAATTGCAAAGTCTGAAGCCAAACGTCAAAAACAGCTTTTAGGCTTTTTCACTAGAAATCGAACTTAATCGATACGATAGCCACTAACATGTTTTGTAGGCTGAAAAGGCCCCGAAATTTTAAAATTTCGGGGCCTTTTTGTTAGTAAATTATTGATTAGTGGTTCGCAACGGTAAAGCGTTGGTTAGGGTGCTTTGGTTCGTGGTATTCGGCCACTAAGACGTTGGCAAGTGTATCACTTGTCACGACTGATTTTCCTTCATTGTTGGTCAAAAGATCATCTTGCCCGATTAATGGCTCTGGATCGGCAGGGCCAGCAATGAACTCCATGGATGGTGAAATACCAAACCAAGAAACATTATCAACATTTTTCAAAAAGTCGAGTTCAAGAACCTGGTTGGCTGGACCGCTGACCCATGCCTCTGATCCTGGAATTTTCTTTAAATCGTCAAGCAAGAGGTGGCGGTCAGCTCCGGTATGAAGTGAAGCGGCGCCCAGAATAAAGGCCAGGCGTGGCTTTTCTTGTTCACGGACGAGGTGAACAAGGTGGGCAGCCAAATCAATCTGCAAGAAAGCCTTGGTTGGAGCCGAGAAAGAATCGACAACAACGTCAAATGCTGCAAGGTCGTCCTTTGTTAAGTCAAAGGCGTCTTTTTGCAATGTGCTAATGGCTGGAAACTCCTTTTTCAAATCAGCAAGCTTTTCGGTTGACCGACCGTTGGCAGTAACCTCATCGCCAGCAGCCAATGCTGCCTTAACGGTTGCTGAACCCGCCATCCCTGTTGCGCCAATAATTAATACTTTCATGAAAACTCCTTCCGATGCTGAACGTTTGTTGGTCATTTTGACCTGAGTGATTGATTATCCTGATTGTATTTTTAAAAGATACAACACTGATATTATATCATACAACCTAAATTCATTATAGGTCTAATAGCTGATTTCACCAATGGAGCTGGTGGATTTTGATGACAGAAAAAAGAGCTGACCAATAGTTGGTTAGCTCTTTTGGAGGCTGTTGATTTAATTTTTAGAAGTAAGCCTTCACGAAGAGGTCGACGGCCAACAAAACTGCTAAAATACTGACAATGATTTTTAATGTCTTATCTGGGATAATGCGGACGATTTTTGGACCAATATAGCCACCGATGAAGAGGCCGATTCCCATTGGAATGGCCATTTCCCAGTAAATGTGAGAAGAAAAGGCGTAAATCAGGGTGGCAATCAAGTTTGATGCACCAAGAGAAACGTTCTTGACCGCATTGTAGGAGGAGAAGTTCATCGTGGTTGTGGCGGAAAGGATGGCCAAAAGCATCACACCACCGGCTGCACCGAAGTAACCACAGTACATTCCAACCAACAAGATGGCGATGGAAATCACCGTCTTATAGACTGGTGAATGGGCATCGTTTTCCATTGATTCATCGCGAGTCAGATTGAGTGGGTTTGACTTTGACTTATTGATTTGTGAGAAAAGGAGTAAGCCAGCAAGCAAGACAAAGAAGGGAACAATCTTAGAAAAATAGGAAGCTGGTTGTGATAAAAGCAACCAGGCACCGACAATCGATCCAAGAATTGTTAATGGAAAAATTTTAATCAATTCTTTTTTATGGCTGGTTAATTCCTTTTTGGAAGAAAACATCGAACCGAAACCAGTCATCACGAGGGCAGCGGTGTTCGTGACATCAGCGAAAACTGGTGGAATACCGACTGCTAAGAGTGCGGGATAAGAAACAAGGGATGCCAGCCCGGCAGTGGTACTGACGATTCCAGCTAAGATTCCCATCGGGAGAAGGAAAAGGAAGGCTTGTAAATAATGATCTGTTATCATAAAAAAGAAGAACTCCTTTGAAATATTTTTATTTTTTTGTAAAATAACAAAATTAATAATTAGGTGGAAAAATGTTAGAAAAACTAACAAGAATAACAGTTATGAGTATAGAAGTTTCCCGACAGAAAAGCAATTCTGGCGGCAAAGTGTTTTTCTTTTTAAATAGAAATCACGGTTTTGTGATTTTTTCGCCCTTGTTTGTCGGTTGGGTTTCAGTGGATAAGGAGAAGATAAGGGGAAATGAGGGAAAAATTTAAAATAGTAGTTAGTCGGTGATTGCCTATTTAAAAAAGCCAATATTTAATGATAGAAGTAGGTATTGATGTTGCTATTTGCAAAAATCTTTCAGAATTTCAAAATAGAAATGTCAGTCGGAGTTTTAATTAAGAAATTTTTTATTTAGGTGGCATACTATTTTGAAGTCAAATAACTATACCAATCTGACGCAAAACTGCCACACGAACTCGATTGCCGCAAAAGTGTCACAAAATGACCAAAGTATTGATAAAAACGTCAAAAACACGTCTGAAAAAATTAGTTTTAAGCGCAACGAAAAAGCCCGATAGATCGCATTTAAACGATGATATCGGACTTTTTATACGTTTGTTAAATTATGCTTAGAATGCCGATGACAGGAATCGAACCTGCACGGTGAAATCACCATACCGACCTGAACGGTACGCGTCTGCCAGTTCCGCCACATCGGCAACAAACAAGTAAAATTATACCTTGGATAAGCCCTAATTACAAGTCTTGACTTTAATTAAAATTTTCTTAAAATGGATACTAATCGAGTAGAAGTAGGCCCGCAGGTATTGGGACTTACCAACGATTGATGGACTACAATCAGCCGCTGGCGTCTGAACTTTTAAGTTTACTGTGTGTCTTTCAGTTTTTTTATTTTGACCGTATTGGGCACGGGGCGCTAGAGGGCACCTTGTGCTTTTTTTGTTGGTGAAGAAGGAGGAAAAAACGTTGAGTAGCTATAATTTTTCGGCTGGGCCTGGGGTCCTGCCGAGCTCGGTGATTAAGCAGATTCGAGAGGACTTGGAAAAGGAAGAAAATTCACACTACAGTATCTTAGAGATTTCTCATCGTAGTGCCAAGTTTGATGAAATTATTCACCATGCAGAAGACCGTCTGCGTCAGTTGATGGACATTCCAGATGATTACGCTGTTCTCTTTATTCAAGGTGGGGGATCCTTGCAATTTGAGATGTTGCCCCTTAACTTGGCAAATCAGAAGAATAAGATTGCGGTCTTAGATTCCGGTAACTTTGCCAATAAGGCAGCCAAAGCGGCTCAGGCAGTCGGCAAAGAGGCAACCATTGTTGCGAGTTCAAAGCAAGACCGTTACCGCTATTTGCCAGAGTTACCAGCTGATTTTGATGCAGTAGATTATGACTACCTCCACATTACCACTAACAATACGATTGAAGGCAGCACCTACCACCAGGATAATTTGCCCAAGACAACGGGACACTTGGTGGCGGATATGTCTTCCAATATCTTAGCCGAACCCTATAATGTGTCTGATTTTTCAGCCATCTTTGCTGGGGCCCAAAAGAACCTGGGACCTGCCGGCGTCACGCTAGCCATCGTGAAAAAGGATTGGCTCGCCGAGCAAAAAATTGAAGGCGTTGGCCCGATGATGCGTTACCAGTCATACATCGACAAGGATTCGATGTACAATACGCCACCTGTCTTCAGTATTTATGCCCTCAGTCTTGTTCTGGATTGGGTTTTCGAACAGGGTGGTGTCAAGCAACTTTACCTAAATAACCAAAAGAAGGCCAAGCGCCTTTATGATTATTTAGATCAGTCTGATTTTTACCAAGTGCCTGTTTCCGGTGAAGGACGGTCGTTAACGAATGTGGTCTTCACGACTGGAGACAGCGACTTGGACAAGAAAATCAGTTTGCAGGCTGATCAAGAAGGGCTGCACAACCTGGCAGGTCACCGTTCGGTCGGTGGCTTCCGGGCATCCCTTTATAATGCACAGCCAATAGCTGCAGTCGAGGCGTTGATTACATTTTTGGAGAAGGCGGAGAAGGAACACAAATCATGAACATTAAAACGTATAACGCGATTAGTCACACCGGTTTGGACTATTTGAAGGACCGTGGTTACGAGATTAACGGTGATCAGGACCCCGATGGTATTTTGTTACGCTCACAAGACTTACACAAGGAGCCAATTCCTACGTCAGTGAAAGCCGTTGTTCGTGCCGGGGCCGGCTTTAATAATATTCCGGTGGCTGATTTGTCCAAGCGAGGAATTCCGGTCTTTAATACTCCCGGTGGCAATGCCAATGCGGTTAAGGAATTGACGGTTGCCGCATTGATTATGGCGGCCCGACCAATCGTGGGTGCGATTAACTTTTCTAACCAAGTTCGCGGTGGCGATGTTTCGCTGCGTACGGAGGCAAATAAGGGTGGCTACCGTGGTACGGAGTTGTATGAAAAGACGCTTGGTGTGATTGGCCTTGGAAACGTTGGTTCTAAGGTTGCTAACATCGCCTTGGCTTTTGGCATGAAGGTGATTGGTTACGATCCAGGTCTGAATGCTAATACTGCCTGGCGTGTTGACCGGCACATTACGCATGCCAAAAGTGTCGATGAAGTCTTACAACAGTCTGATTTTGTCACGGTCCACATTCCTTATACGAAAGAAAACCACCACTTTATCGATGCCGACAAGCTGGCAGAAATGAAACCAAATGTGGCTTTGATTAATTTCTCCCGTGGTGGCATTGTCGATGATGAAGCCGCAGTGAAGGCATTGAATGCCGATAAGCTGCGGATGTTTATTACTGATTTTAGTAGTGAAGTTTTGTTTGATAACGACAAGGTGATCATCACGCCACACATTGGTGGATCAACGGTTGAAGCGGAGGATACTTCTGCTTTGATGGCGGCCAAGCAATTAGACGACTATTTGACCAGTGGAAATATCGTGAATTCCGTCAATTACCCAGATATCAACGAACCATTTACGACCAAGTACCGGTTGGGCGTGTTGCACAATAACGTGCCAAATATGATTGGACAAATTACGAAGGTCGTTGGGGAACTGGACTTAAACATTGAAGAATTATCAAACCGAGCAGTTGGCGACTATGCCTATACCCTTTTGGCGCTAAATCAGTTACCATTAGGACAAGAGGACAATATTGTCGATAACCTAGCAGCCATTGAAAACGTTTTGAACGTTGAATTGTATCAGAACCAGGATTGAAGGGGAGAATTAAAAAATGACAGAAGCACTCCAACAAGCAGCCATCGATAAATTGATTGCCCGTGGCGTGACGTTGCAGGACGTCTTTGAAGGAACAGAAGCCTTTTTGATTGAAAAGTTTCATGATGAAGTCGATGGGGAAGCCCTCGACAAGGCGATTAACCGCGTGTTGCACAAGGATGAAGTCGCCGACATCATTTTGACGGCCATCTTCTTGGATGAACAAGCTGTTTTGATGCCCGACTCAGAGCCATTGAAGGCTCGGTTGAAGCGCGATGCCAATGGCCACAATGTGGATGAAATTTTAGCAATTGGGATTACCCAACAATTCTCAGCTGCGGCAACGGTTCATTATGGACGTTTGGATGATGAAAAGCCTGGTTTGATTGGTGAAATCAATGATCGAACCGACACTGTTAACGTTTATTTGGACGATATCTTGGCGGCCCTGATTTCATCTGCTGCGATGACTTACCTAGAAGTCCTTGGCGGAAACGACTACTAATCGAATTTTCCCTGGTTAATTAATGCAATTTTTGTTACAATAAATTGTATTTTAATTTTTTAAGGAGAAGACACAATGTCAGGACATAGTAAATGGCATAACATTCAAGGTCGTAAAAACGCCCAAGATGCTAAGCGTGGAAAAATTTTCCAAAAGCTTGCGCACGACTTATATGTTGCAGCAAAGGCTGGCGGTGCTGATCCAGAAATGAACGCTTCATTGCGTTTGGTTGTTGACAAGGCCAAGGCAGCTAACATGCCCAAGGATAACATCCAACGAGCTTTGGACAAGGCCTCAGGTGCCGGTGGCGCCAAGTTCGAAGAAGTAACTTACGAAGGTTATGGAACAGCTGGAGTGGCCGTTTTGGTTGAAGCTTCAACTGATAACATTAACCGTACGGTTTCTTCTGTTCGTAACTCATTCAAGCACTTCGGTGGCTCATTGGGAACTTCTGGTTCAGTTGCTTTCCAATTCGACCGCAAGGGTTACTTGGTCATTGACCGGTCAGAAAACCCTGATTTGGATGAAGACACGATTTTGGAAGCAGCATTGGAAGCAGGCGCTGAAGATGTGCAGACTTCTGATGAAGCATTTGAAATTTACACAGAACCAAGCGATTTTCAGGCTGTTGAAGCTGCTTTGACAGAAGCTGGTTACGAATTCGCTGATGCTGAAGTTTCAATGATTGCTCAAAACCCAATGGCGATTTCTGATGAAGATCGCGAAAAGTTGGATAGTTTGGTCGACGAATTGGAAGAAAACGAAGACGTTTTGGCTGTTTATACAACTGCTGAAGACTAATTTGACTTTCAAAGCCAATTAAAAAGGCAAGCCAGCTAAGGCTTGTCTTTTTTCTTGACCTAATAGTAGAGTAGTGTAGTGTTCGTTAATTTTAAATCGTTGCTAACTCTTTGAGCGCTGGTCATTACTTATTTTTGCACCTGGGCTAATGCGGTCTGAACTAGGGCCGCTAATTTCTCGCGATCCTGGTCACCAGGATAGAGGTTAATTCGGGTGAGTTCACCGGCACGCTTGGCACCGGTCTTTTGAAATTGTTCGTCAAAGGAGTCAAGCGCTAAGCAATAAAGGTCACCGTAGAAAGTGTCACCAGAGCCGGCTAAAGCATAGGTGAAATCAGGTAAGGCCACGTCAGCGAGGTCGTCAAAATAGTCGAGACCTTCATCGGGGAGTGAACCCTCATCGTAAGTGTAGGGGACAACAAAACCAAGATCAAAGTCTTGTAATTCTTCTGGCTCAGTTTGGGAGATTTCGCTTTTTTTAACGGAAACCCCTTGGTTCTCTAATTCTTCAACTAAAATATCGGCAACGGCTTCGTTGTTACCGGTGATTGTGGCAAAAACGACTTGGGCTGTGAGATTTGCTGCAGACATTGTCTGCCTCCTTTGGGTATGAGATTTAGTATCATTATACAAAATTTACTGGGGCTCTGTTTGAACAAAAGAATAACAAAGCTGATTTAAAAGACTGGTAATTTTAAAATCCTTGTCTTATAATAGTCACAAATACGAGGAGGACGTTTGATATGGCATTGAATAAAGACCAAGTTGCAGCCTTGCAAAACGTTTATGATAACGGCATTTTAGACCACGATGACAAAGCTCGCCAAGCACTGGCCCAGGTTTTGGCTGACGCGAAATAATTGATATTTTTTTTTGGTCGTGTTATATTTAATCATAGAAATTGCTGATGAGGATAACTTGGGTTAGCAAGTCCTGATAGAGAGCTTACGGTTGGTGGAAGTAAGCAGGGCCCTAATTTTTTGACTACCTCTGAATGGCTAACGAGTAGGAATTGAAAGTTAGCCCGGGTGACACCGTTAGCTGTCTCAAAGACCCAGGTATTGATTTTATCTGGAAATTGGGTGGTACCACGGTGACACGTCCCTTTGTGCAAACGCACAAAGGGACTTTTTTTGTCCCTAATTTTCCAAATCAGCAATTGAAAAAAGAAAGAAGGCAATCATAATGGCAGAAATTACATTAAATTTCCCTGATGGCGCTCAGAAGTCTTACGAGGCTGGCATCAAGCCCATTGAAGTTGCAAGTTCAATTGCAAAGTCATTGGCAAAAAAGTCTGTTTCAGCAAAGCTGAATGGACACTATGTTGGGATGAATGATCCATTGACCGAGGGTGGCGATTTTCAATTAATCACCACTGCGGACGAGGAATCATTGGATATCCTGCGTCACTCGACCTCGCACTTGCTTGCCCAAGCAATGCGTCGCTTGCCAAAGTTTGCTCATGCACACTTCGGAGTTGGTCCATTTATTGAAAACGGCTTCTATTATGACACTGATAACGGTGCCGGGAACCAAGTTTCTGTGGAAGATTTCCCAGAAATCGAAGCGATGATGAAGAAGATTGTTAAGGAAGACTTGCCAATCTTGTCACACGAAATCAGTCGTGCCGAAGCCTTGGAAACTTTCAAGGACGACCCATACAAGGTGGAATTGATTAATGATTTGCCTGAAGACGAGCCAATTTCAGTGGCCGTTCAAGGTGAACACATTGAATTAGACCGTGGTGGTTTGGTACCATCAACTGGTTGGATTAAGCACTTTAAGTTGGTTTCTGTTGCCGGTTCATACTGGCGTGGTCAATCAGACAACGCCGTTTTGCAACGTGTTTATGGAACGGCCTTCTGGAATGCCGAAGACTTGGAAGCTGATTTGCAACGTCGGGCCGAAGCCAAGGAACGTGACCACCGTAACATCGGTCGTGACTTAGACTTGTTCTTCACGAGCCAAAAGGTTGGTTCAGGCTTGCCAGTTTGGTTGCCAAATGGGGCAACGATCCGTCGCCAGGTAGAACGTTACATCGTTGATAAGGAATTGGCCAACGATTACTTGCATGTTTACACACCAGTTTTGTCAAACTTGAACTTGTATAAGACTTCAGGTCATTGGGATCACTACCGTGAAGACATGTTCCCACCAATGGACATGGGGGATGGCGAATTCTTGGAATTGCGTCCAATGAACTGTCCTTCACACATTTCAGTTTACCAACACAAGCCACGCTCATACCGTGACTTGCCATTGCGGATTGCAGAATTGGGCATGATGCACCGTTATGAAAAGTCAGGGGCCTTGACTGGTTTGTCACGCGTCCGTGAAATGACTTTGAACGATGGGCACACTTTCGTAGCACCAGACCAGTTGGAAGAAGAATTCAAGTCAATCTTGAAGATGACGATGGCTGTCTACGAAGACTTTAACATCACGGATTACCGTTTCCGTTTGTCATACCGTGACCCTGAAAACACTGCTAAGTACTTTGACGACGATGAAATGTGGGAAAAGTCACAGGCACAGTTGAAGCGGGCTATGGACGACATGGGCTTGGATTACTTCGAAGCACCTGGTGAAGCGGCCTTCTACGGTCCTAAGTTGGACATTCAAACAAAGACGGCCTTGGGTGGTGAAGAAACATTGTCGACCATCCAATTGGACTTCTTGTTGCCAGAACGCTTTGATTTGACTTATGTTGGTGAAGATGGTCAAGATAATCACCGCCCAGTGATGCTTCACCGTGGTATTGTTGGGACGATGGAACGTTTTACGGCCTACTTGATCGAAATGTATAAGGGCGCTTTCCCAACATGGTTGGCACCTTTGCAAGTTCAAATTATTCCTGTTAACAACGGTGCTCACGGTGCCTATGCTAACAAGATTAAGCAAAAATTGCAGGAAGCCGGCTTGCGTGCTAACGTCGAAACCAAGGAAGCCAAGATGGGCTACTTGATTCGTGAAGCACAAACCAAGAAGGTACCATATACGTTGGTCTTGGGTGATGATGAGCAGGATAACCAAACGGTTACGGTTCGCCGCTATGGCCAACAAGAAACCGAGAAGATGTCGGCTGATGCCTTTAAAGACTTAGTCTTAAAAGATGTTGCCAATTACTCTCGAGTAGCAGAATAATGTAGTAACCAACAATCGGTCCACTTCTTGGTGAATCGATTTGTTGTTTGTAAGAACGTTTTTGAACGCGAAATTAAAGGATTAAAAGAGATAAATCATGTCTTCAAAAAATAACGGAGCTCTTGAGGGAGATAAGGGGCTCAGTAACCGTCACGTTCAGCTGATTGCTATTGGTGGAACGATTGGAACCGGACTTTTCATGGGTGCCGGGGATTCAATTCACTTTGCTGGACCAGCAATTTTGCTGACGTATGCCGTTATTGGCTTATTAATGTTTGTTGTGATGCGTGCGATTGGCGAAATGCTTTATGCTGACCCAACGCAGCACACGTTTATTGCCTTCATGTCAAAGTACTTGGGCAAGAAAACCGGAACTTTTGCTTCCTGGTCTTATTGGTTGACTGTTGCCTTCATGGGAATGGCCGAATTAACAGCGATCGGAAAGTACGTTCAGTTCTGGTTTCCATCATGGCCAGCCTGGCTAATTCAAATTGTGATCCTCGTGATTTTAACTTCAGTTAATTTGATTGCGGTAGCATTGTATGGTGAAGCTGAATTCTGGTTTGCGATGATTAAAATTGTGGCGATTTTGTCACTGATTGCTACCGGAATTATCATGCTGTTAACCGGCTTTAAGACAAGCCAAGGAACGGTTTCGGTTAACAACTTGGTTAGTCACTTCTCACTGATGCCAAATGGTGTCGGTAACTTTATTAACAGTTTCCAGATGGTCATGTTTGCCTTCGTTGGAATGGAATTTATCGGAATGACAGCAGCCGAAACAAAGGATGCTCGCAAGGTTTTGCCGAAGGCAATTAACCAAATTCCTTTCCGAATTTTGTTCTTCTACTTGGGTGCCCTGGCAACCATCATGGTCATCTACCCATGGCAACAGATTCCTGCTAACCAAAGTCCCTTTGTGGCAGTCTTTAAGTTAGCTGGTGTTAACTGGGCCGCAGCCCTGGTTAACTTCGTTGTTTTGACCTCTGCTGCTTCTGCTTTGAACTCTGTCATTTTCTCAGCCTCACGAAACTTCTATTCATTGGCTGTGGAATCAAAGAGCAATGTCTTGAAGCCCTTTACCAAGATGTCAAAGCACAAGTTGCCTGCTAACGCTGTTTTGATTACCGCAGCTTTGGTGGCTTGTTCAGCCATCATTGCCGTTTTGCCACAAATTTCGGATGCCTTTACTTTCGTTACTTCCGCCTCAACCGATTTGTTTATCATGATTTATGTGTTGACGCTGGTAACATACTGGCAGTATCGTAAGTCAAACGACTACTTGAAGGACGGTTTTTTGATGATTGCGCCAAAGTTCTTTGTGCCAATCGCCATTATCGGCTTTGTCTTGATTTACCTGACGTTGTTCTTTAATCAAAGCGCAATGGTACCCGCTATCGGTGCTACCATTTGGTTAATTGTCTTTACGACTGTCCAGGCCTTTAAAAAGGCCTAACGCTTTTTGATTCGAAACGAGACTAATTTTACCTTTGAATTCTGAAAATAAATCAGAAGCAACTTAGATTTGATTGGTATCGTGATTAGATTAAAAGCGTATCCTAGTAAGAAAGTAGAACCTGTCAACAACCACCACCCAACAGGCTTATGCTTGTTGAATGTCACTGGCTAGTACAGCGTGATGCTGGGCCTTACAAAACGGAGAAAAGAATGAGTAGCATAATTGATTTTACCTTGCACATTGATGCCCATTTGGCAAACTTGGTTTCCCATTTTGGTATCTGGACCTATTTGATTTTATTTGTGATTGTTTTGATTGAAACTGGGGCAGTGGTTTTGCCGTTTCTACCAGGTGATTCATTGCTATTTGCTGCTGGTGCCATTTCGATGACACCAGCCGGCCAAGAAGCCGGTTTGAATCATTGGGTCTTTATGGTTGTCTTCTTTATTGCCTCCGTTGTTGGGGATTCCATGAACTATTGGATTCTTCGGACTGGCGGGCGCGAGTTGTTAAATCATCGGCCGTTTTCAATTATGATTAAGCCCAAGTACATTGAAGAGGCAGAACAGTTCTTTGCCAAGCGTGGCGCAATGGCCATTATCTTAGGCCGCTATATTCCAATTGTGCGAACGTTCGTTCCTTCTGTGGCCGGTTTATCAAAGTACGGTTTCCGTAAGTTCCTTGAATATACCATGATTGCTGCACTTTCATGGACCTTCATTGCCACCGGTGCCGGCGCTTTGTTTGGAAATATTCCATTTGTGCGCGAACACTTCTCATTGATTATTATGGGGATTGTTTTGGTTACGTTGTTACCTTCAGTTATCGGCGTAGCTCGGTCATTAATGAAAAAGAAAAAGCAACAGCAACAGTAAAAAAATTAGTTCTCAAGCAGGTGCGACACTCGTCGGCCTGCTTTTTCTTTGGTCAAAACTTGCTATAATAAGAACATGAATAATTTTCGAATTTTACAACAACTAAGTCAACAAAGCATCGAGCAAGTTGGAGCAGCGACTGGGCTGCAAATCAGTGATTTACAGGCCTTTGCTGATGGGCAAAAGGAGTTAGCGATAGCTGATTTGGAACGGCTCTGCCTTTACTTTTCACATTGCTTGGATCAATTGGGTAGATCCAATCAGGCCAATCTGTCAAAACATCCGATTCATATTCGGCTGACAACGGATTACCTGTTAAATCTGGGCATTAGCCTTTCAGACTGGATTTCACTGCAATGGGCCTTGGAGGGCAATTGGGCTGGTGAAAAGCTAGCTGTGGGCTTCTTCACGGCAGACCAGACCCTGGTTAAAGTCGTTGAAAATTCAGCTGATTTTACCAAGGCCTTTGCCGGTTACCTCATTTTGGCCCTTGAGGGTGAATTTACCCCCTATATTGATGAAATCCATGACAATGTTCATTATGATTGGCGGATTTTACGATATCGGTCGCAGGCTAATTTTCAAGATATTACGAATGAACTCGCCAACACGCCATTAAAGGAGATTGAAGCATGACCACTAATTTGATTTTAGCAACTGACGCCTACAAGCTGACTCACCATTTGCAGTATCCACAAAACATCGATAAGTTGTATTCCTATGGGGAAGCTCGGATTGGTGGCAAGTACCCAACTGTATCCTGGTTTGGGCTCTCGATGATTCTTCATGACTATTTTCAAACGCCAGTGACAGATGAAATGATTGACGAAGCGGAGCGGGTTTCAGAAGAAACTTTTGGGACTAAGGAATACTTTAACCGTGAAGTTTGGGAAAAGGTCCGCGATTTGGGCTATTTTCCGGTTAAAATTAAGGCCCTGCCAGAAGGAATGGAGGTTCCCGCGGGCAATGCCTTGTTCACATTGGAGTCAACTCGTGATTGGTTTGCCACTTCGCTAAATGCTTTGGAATCACTATTGATGCATGTTTGGTATCCAACGACGATTGCGACCAATTCGATGTATATCAAAAAGCGTTTGTTACCGCTGGTTGAAAAAACGGGAACAACGAGTTCATTGCCTTTGATGGTCAATGACTTTGGTTTCCGCGGTGCAACGGGCGTAGAGGCCGGTGCTCAAGGTGGTGCCGCTCATTTACTGCACTTCCGTGGTTCAGATAACCTCTTGGCTTCAAACTATTTTGAACACGTGTACGGTGTAACTGGTCGGGCTTTATCAATTTGGGCAACGGAGCACTCGGTGGCAACTGCGTACGGTCCTGGCGAAGGGGAGCTGAATTACGTCAATGCCCAATTGGATCGAACTCCGGATGACGCATTGGTTTCCATTGTGATTGATTCCTACGATACCTTTAATTTTGTTCGAAACGTCATTGGCTCTGAACAAATGGTGGAGCGGATTAAGAACCGAGCTGGTCGAGTGGTTCTGCGTCCCGATTCGGGTGACCCCGAAACAATCGACTTGGCCGTTTTGGACCTTTTGGCCGAAATCTTTGGCACAGAAGCCAACGATAAGGGTTATAAGGTCCTGAAGCACAATGTTGGTCTGATTCAGGGCGATGGCATGAAGGCCGAAACGATTATTGCACTATACGAGGCTTTGATTAAGCATGGTTGGTCAACCGACAACTTGGTAGTTGGTTCTGGTGGTGGCTTGCTCCAAGAAGGCTTTACTCGTGATACTGAACGCTTTGCTATCAAGGCGGCCTATGCTCATACCACCGATGGCCAGAATTTGGTTATTCAAAAGCAGCCAAAAACGGATCCATCAAAGGCCTCGAAGGCTGGTTTGCAAAAGGTGGTGGCTGATGAAAAAGGTCGAATTCACACGGTTAGTGTCGATGAACCAGGAGAGGATTTGTTGAAAACGGTTTATGAGGATGGCCAATTAACAATTGAGGATGGTCAAACGATTGTTGATCGTGCTGCTGGTGCCGATTTACTATAAATTTGGTTGATTTCCAACCAGACCATTGAGGCCAAATTTGTGAAATTAATTGTTGCTACTGTAATAAATGTGGTACAGTTAAGTCACGAACAACAAAGGAGGAACCTGATGGTCGAAGTTGTGTGGCAGACATTTTTACCAGTTACTTATCAGACTTTACAGGCCCCTTTTTTCTCAAAAAACAGTTTTCCTTTAATGGAAAACTGTTTTTTTATTTGATTTAGGAGGATACGATGGCAGCAGCAGTTAGTAAAATCAGCATGGATTTCATCACCCGATTAAATTTGCAAAATCCCCATGACGTGAAGCCCGTTAATGGTGGGGATATAAACGCAACCTACTCACTTTATTCGGGTGAAAAACGGTACTTTTTGAAGGTTCAACCTAATCAAGACCGTCATTATTTTGACCACGAAGTGGCTTCTTTGAAGGCTTTGAGTGAATGGGTTAAGGTCCCTAGGGTTGTCAAGCAAGGCGAAAATCAAGGAAGCGCTTATCTGTTAATGAATTGGATTGAAACCGGTTCGAACAATCAATCGGCTTTGGGAGAAGCGTTGGCTAAACTTCACCACGCGAAAGGAAAAGCCTTTGGTTTTGAGGTCAATGCGGATAATGATTATTTCCCAAAAAATAATACTTGGTCAAGCTCATGGGGAGAGTTCTTTGTCCATCAACGCTTAGAACCTTTGATGGCCTTAGCGAAGAAGAAAGCTTTATGGTTAAATCAGCGTGGTGATCACTTTGAAAATCTCAAGAAAACGATTTTGGCAGATGACCATGTGCGCCAGGTAGAACCATCGCTGTTACATGGTGACTTGTGGGCCGGGAACTTTATGTTTGATACTAATGACCAACCAGTATTCATCGATCCAAATTCTTTCTACGGTGACCGTGAATATGATTTAGCCGTGTCGAAAGTCTTTCCCGGTTTCAATGAGGACTTTTATAGCTCTTATGAAGCTGCTTATCCGCTAGAGGATGGCTATGAGGACCGGTTCAAGTGGTACGAGTTTTATTATGTTTTGCTTCACTTTGTTCGCTTTGGTGACATCTATGCACCACGATTAAATCGCTTATTGATCAGTTTCTAAGTTGCACATCATGACTAGACCAATTTGTTGACATCTTTTCAGGCAGTCTGTATAATTTCTTGGACGTCCAAAGCGAGGAGAAAATCAGCTATGTCAACAATGAAAACGAAGCGTTTTGTGGCGACAACAGTCTTTGTTGCCATCGTACTATTACAAAGTTTCGTGCCATTCTTAGGATCCTTACCACTAGGAGCATTCATTATTGGTGCCTCAGTAACGATTGTACCGATGACCGCCGTTTTGGCGGGAATTTTACTTGGCCCGCGCTCAGGGTTAGTGGTCGGCCTCTTTTGGGGGCTGACTTCTTGGGTTCGAAATTTGATGCACCCTGGAACCATTGGTTCACTGATTTTTTCGAACCCAGTGACGGCTTTGGTGCCACGACTAATGGTTGGGCTTTTGGCCGGATACTTAGCTGGCCTAGTGCTGAAAAAGACGCGGTTGCCTTGGTGGGGATTCTTCCTCCTTGGCGCTTTCGGTGCTTTATTGAATACCGCTTTAGTCATTTTGAGTACAACAGCGGCCTTTAAACTCTTCCCGGTTAGTGGAATGGGGATTCCACATGCCCATCTGTTTACCTGGTTAGTGGGTATTCTTGGTTTTAATGCCGGTTTTGAAATGATTGCAAACGGCCTGTTAGTACTCTTGATTGGTCGAGTTCTTTTGGCTAAGTTGCCAAACTTGCGCCCCGAATAATTCTGATTTTTGTGCAGCCATTTATATGGCTGCTTTTTTAATGCACCAATGACTGTTACTAAGCAAAAAAGAACTTAATCCAAAGGAGGGTTAAGTTCTTTTGTTTGGTTTTTGAATGAATGCGCCTACCCAGACTCGAACTGGGAGCAAAGACTTAGGAGGTCCCCGTTTTATCCCGTTAAACTATAAGCGCGAACTCTATTATTATACAAAAAAAGAGAGGGGCTTTCAATTTAAATCAGAACAGGACGTGGGTTAAGGACTTATTTTTAAAAAGATTTAAGTGAGCATCTGGTTTTTGCTATAATGGTTGTGAGTTAAATTCACAGTTATTTGGAAAGCGAGTTACAATCATGGGACAAGTCGTTGAAGTAAACCATCCATTGATCCAACATAAGTTGACAATCATTCGTGATGAGAAGGTGGGAACAAAAGACTTTCGAGCATTAGTCGATGAATTGGCAATGTTGTTGACCTATGAGGCCAGTCGCGATTTGCCACTGGAAGAAGTTCGGGTGAAAACGCCAATTCAAGAAACAACTAAGAAACAATTAGCTGGTAAAAAATTAGCTGTTGTGCCAATTTTGCGTGCTGGTTTGGGAATGGTTGATGGTATCTTGCAATTGATTCCAGCTGCTAAGGTTGGTCATATTGGGATGTACCGCGATGAAAAAACACTGGAACCAGTGGAGTACTTCATTAAATTGCCTGAAGATATTGACCAACGAGAAGTGCTTTTGGTTGATCCGATGTTAGCAACTGGTGGATCAGCTAAGGATGCGATTTCTGCTTTGAAGAAACGAGGCGCTGAACAGATTAAGTTGATTACCCTTGTTTCATCACCAGAAGGCATTCAAGCGGTTACTTCTGCTCACCCTGATGTCGATATCTACACGGCTTCGATTGATGAAGGCCTGAATGATGATGGCTATATTGTTCCCGGTCTTGGGGACGCAGGGGACCGTCTCTTTGGTACGCACTAAAAAGTTAATTAAATGATGTGGAAACGAAAGCAAAAACATGATGAAGACGATGCCTTTGTCCGACCGTCTTCCCGATTAGCTCTTTTTCAAAGGAAAGCTAGAGTTGATTTTACAACGCAAAAAAAGATGGCGATAATGGGTGCCATGTTGGTACTAATACTATCGCTTTTTCTGACGGTTGCTGCGCTCAAAAATAATGTGCAAACACAACCCGTTGGCCAAGCACAGACAGCCTTACCGATGACGCTGCAGGTTGCTGCCAGAAATGCGATTGTGATTGATGCAAAAACGGGACAAGTTCTTGGTGAAAAGGGAGCTGACAAGCAAATTGGCATTGCCTCCCAAAGCAAGATGTTAACCGCTTATGGGATTTTGCAAGGAATAAAAAAGAAGCGTTTTACCTGGGACAGTCTGGTGACGATTACTCAGCAGTCTGACTGGTCTCAAAAGGACACCGCAACTTTCTCTCACCTAGAAATTTCTGCAGGCCAGAAGATAGCCGTAAAGGAACTTTTTGCGGCGATGTTTACCTCAAGTGCTAATGATGCGGCTCTGGCGTTGGCTGATTTTGCCAAAGAACAAAATCAGACGCAACAACAGGCTCTTGAAGGCTGGGCGAAGGATTTGAAGTTAACTGGATCAAAGTGGTATAACGCTGCGGGTCAGGTTAACAAGGATGCCTTTGACTATCAGGTTAAAAATACTGATCCAGATGCAGAAAACATTGCTTCTGTGAAACAGCTGGCCATTTTAGCCTATCAAATAATTCGAGAAGATCCGAATATCCGCTCTTACTATGAAAAGCGGGGCTTGGTTTACCATCCGTCGGCAAACGAAACCAAGATTAAGCTAACGGAAGGGGCCAAGTTTGACCAGGAAATCAAGGCAAAGCTTTCGAATTCCAAAAACTTGATCTTTGAAGGGTTGAAGACTGGATCAACGCCGGCATCAGGTGGTGCCCTAACTGGCTTAATTAAAGATCAAAGCGGTCATGAATTTATTACGGTGGTTTCTGGCGCTGGTCGTTACACAGACCAGGTGCAACGCTACCAAAATACGATTGATGTGGTCAACCAAGTGCTTGACCACTACACACCTGTTACCTATCAAAAGGGGCAGGCGGTGACAAAAAATCAGTTCAAGAATAAAAATTTGGCTGGTGGTCACCAGAACCTAGTCATTGGGCAAAGCAGGACTTTTTGGTTAACGAAGGGGCAAACTGCAGTTGGCTACCAAAGGCCAAGTCGTCTGCAATCGACTGTTACCAAAAAGGGAGCGACAGTCCTGACGGCTCAGCCAACCTTGAAGGCCAAATTCTTGCCGGAGGTGAGTGCAAAGGAACAAACGCTTCAGCTAGTTAATCAACAAACTTATCATCTTGGGCACTGGTGGCAAAAGATTTATCACTGGTTGAAGTTCTGGTAAGCATAAAAAAAGGGAGCCGTTTCGGGCTCCTTTTTTACTGCTTAATTTGCTTGGTCGATACCGGCACGTTCCTTTAACTTGGTCAATTGTTCATCCAAAGAATTATCAGCAGCAGTCTTTGCTTGTTCTGATTTTTCTTTACCGGCTTCTGAAAGTTCGCTGGCTTTTTGCTTGCCAGCTTCCGAAAGTTCGTTGGCCTTTTGCTTGCCAAGGGAAACGAGTTCTTCACCCTTTTGTTTGCCGGCTTCGGTGAATTCGTTGGCCTTCTTTTTCAAATTAGCCATCCGATCGTCATCCTTCAACAAAAGATAAGCGAGGGCGGCATTACCAAAGAGGGAAGCGCCCAATAAAAAGTTCTTCATAACGGTATCTCCTTTATTTGTTATTCTTAGCTCCATTATCGACAAGTGACTAAGGAATGTCAACCAATATTACAAAAAAATGTCAAAAGCGACAAGGACTCAAAAGGCCTCGGAAAATGATATAATGATAATAGTTTGACATTGGAAAAAGGGGTAACTGATGATTAGTTTGAAGTCACCGCGAGAAATTGCGGCCATGAAAAAATCCGGTGCAATTATTGCCGGAATGCACTTGATGCTGCGCGACTTTATTAAGCCGGGTGTAGATACTTGGGATATTGAGTTAAAGTGTAAGGCTTACATTGAAGACCATGGTGGGGTGCCATTGCAAATTGGTTTTGAAGGCTTTAAGTATGCAACGACGATTTCGGTCAATAGCGAAGTCGCCCATGGTCTTCCTCGCAAGGGTTTGAAATTAAAAGACGGTGATTTGGTGAAGGTTGATACGGTTGTTGGCTTAGATGGGGCTGTTTCGGACTCAGCATGGACATACGCCGTTGGCAACGTTTCACCCGAAGTGAAAAAATTGATGGAAGTTGCAAAGAAGTCACTGTATTTGGGCATTGATCAGGCAGTGATTGGTAACCGGATTGGTGATATCGGTTGGGCAATTCAGGATTACACTGAAAATCAGAATGGCTATGGCGATGTTCGCCAATACATTGGCCACGGTGTTGGTCCAACGATGCATGAAGATCCACAGGTTCCTCATTATGGTAAGCCAGGCCATGGTCTGCGTCTCAAGGAAGGAATGGTTATTACCATTGAACCAATGATTAACTTGGGTGGCTGGGAAGTCGAAACCGATGATACGCCTGAAGATGGTTGGACGGTTCGCACTTTGGACGGTTCATGGTCAGCTCAATATGAGCATACTTTGGCAATTACCAAGGATGGTCCAAAGATTTTGACTAGCCAAGATGAAGTAGAGGATGCCAAGTATTTGTAATTACTTTGGTTAATCCGTGCACATCACATGTAAAAAGAAAGAGAGCCCAATGGACTTACCGCAAGCCTTTATTGATAAATACCAAGACCTGCTCGGGAGTGCCAGTGGGCCTTTTTTGCAGGCACTCCAAGAACCTGGACAAAAGGGTTTTCGGATTAACCCATTGAAGGCCCAGCAGGCACCAAGAGACTTATCGCTGAATAAAAAAGTCCCTTATGGTCAATGGGGGTACTTTGGCCAAGTGGCCGGCAAGGGGATTGATCATTTAACTGGTTTAGTTTATTCACAGGAGCCATCGGCTCAATTTGTTGGCGAGGTGGTAAACGCCAAACCAGGTGAAACAATTTTAGATTTGGCAGCTGCCCCAGGTGGTAAATCAACTCATATTGCTAGTCAGCTTAACGGTCAGGGATTGTTATGGACGAATGAAATTTTCTTTGCCCGCGCCAAAATTCTGTCCGAAAACATTGAACGTTTTGGCGTTAAAAATGCTATAGTTTCCTCGATGGATGCCAGCGACCTCGCTAAGATATTACCGGCATACTTCGATAAGGTGCTCCTTGATGCTCCTTGTTCGGGTGAGGGGATGTTTCGTAAGGATCACGATGCTATCCAGTACTGGTCAGCTTATTATCCGACGGAATGCGCCATTCGCTCCCATGAAATTTTGGAATCAGCGGTCAAGCTCGTTCGACCTGGCGGAGAGCTGATTTATTCAACTTGTACCTTTGCACCAGAGGAAGATGAGCAGACCATTGCTTGGTTGGTCAAACATTATCCGGAGTTTACCATCGAAGCCATTGACCGGCCAGCAGGGACTGGCATTCAGGCAGGACGACCCGAATGGGCTGACAACAACCCTGATTTAGCAAAGACTGCCCGTTTATGGCCGCAGGATTTACCTGGAGAGGGGCACTTTGTCGCTCGGTTGAAGAAGGCGGAGCTGGCGGAGGATGAAAGTCCTGTTAAGGTACCAAAGGCACAAAAGCCAAGCAAGATGTCTCAAGCCGATGTGACCTTGATGGAACATTTCTTTCAGGAATCATTGCCAGGCTTTGACCTTGATGAAAGTCGGTTAAGAACGTTCGGCGACCGAGTATTCTTGTTGCCGGTGGAGTGTCCTGATTTGGGCAAGACAAAGGTTTTGCGAGCAGGCTTGTGCCTCGGTACCCTCAAGAAAAATCGGTTTGAGCCAGACCATGCTCTGGCTTTGGCGGTTAATCCAAGTCAGGCAGGTAAGCAGGTGTATGACCTGGATGCCCATGAGGATTTGGCCACTTATATCCACGGTGATGTGATTAATACAAAAGTTGACCTGCAAAAGGGCTTTGTGTTGATGACCGCCAATGGGAATGGGCTTGGCTGGGCTAAGTTTGTGAATGGTCAGTTGAAGAACTTTTTCCCAAAGGGATTGCGCTACTGATTTTGAGGCGGCAGGGTGGAGGTTGCAAGAATGTCAATATTGGCTGCTAGTATGATGTGCCTACCCAGACTCGAACTCGTCTTAGAAATTAGCTAAACTAATAGAAGCTTGTAAAGGAGAAAATGATGGCTTTTGCAAAGTCTGTGACCATCCCAAACGATGGTACGTATGAAATTGATCCGCAAATTAAAAAATTTGCCTTATTGGACCTTGGTTTTTTGACGAACAATGCCGGTGCATTTGTTCTAAAACGACCATTGCAGCCAGACTTACCAGTCAATCAATCAATTAAGTTGAAGGTCACGGTCAGCAAGGATTTAACTGGCTTTAAGATGGTTGTGGTTTCAGCTGGAGATGTTGCCCCAGTTGACATCTTTGCTCGCGCTGATAAGGACGAATTGGTGAAGATTTATCGCTACTACTTACAAGAATTAGAAGACCGGCAGGTATTAAAAAAGCAATCATGACAACTTTTTATTTCGTCCGTCACGGACAAACTGAATGGAATTTGGAACGGCGCTTTCAGGGGGCACAGGGGGATTCTCCACTTTTGCCTGGTTCGTATGAGGATATGAAGAAGGTTGCTGGTTTCTTAAAAGATAAGCACATTGACCGAGTTTACGCCTCACCGCTACCAAGAGCCAAGGTGACTGCCGAACGTATCCAGGCTGATTTACCAAATGAGCCTCGGCTTTCTTTGCATTCGAACATCGTTGAGGTTGGCTTGGGTGAATGGGAAGGCCAGGCAATGGCTGACGTGCAAAAAAACTATCCGGAAGCTTATGATGTTTATAAGAATCACTTGGAGCGTTTTGAAGGCCAGGGCTTTAATGGTGAAGGCTACACGAAGGCGGTCGCTCGTTTTCAAAAGATGATTCAAGAAATTGTTGCTAATTATCCGGATGACGCCGTTTTGGTGGTTGCCCATGGGTTGATTTTAACCTTTGGGATGACGAGTCTACTGGGCATTCCTCGTGACCAAATCAGGTCATTGGGCGGCTTGTCGAATACATCAACGACAATTATTGAAACAAAGAATGGCCGAGATTTTGACTTGGTAAAATGGAATGAAACCAGTTATTTGAACAAAGATCAGGATGCCGGTACGACGATTTAAGTTGGTGAACCGCTTTGAATTTTGGCCAATTAAAACTGGCACCGCTCTGATAAGAGCGGATACATAAGATGGTGAAGGTACGATGGCAAGGACAGTTCGAGAGGATAATCAAATAACGGGCACGCTGCAAAACGTGATTTTTTCGGCAAATGATTCGTACTTTAAGATTCTTTCTGTCACAGTTAATAAAACGGATTTAGAGGACTGGGATGAAGAGGGAATCATTGTTACCGGGACCTTTGCCTCGGTTAAACCCGGTTCGACTTATGCCTTTTATGGGCAACTAGTGACGCATCCCAAATACGGCCAACAGTTCCAAGCTGCCCGCTATGAAAATCAGATGCCAGCGGATGAAAAGGGGCTTGTGGCCTTTTTTGCGTCTGGTGATTTCCCGGGCGTGGGGAAGAAGACGGCGGAAAAAATTGTTGACCACCTTGGCCAGGACGCGATTGATTTGATTTTGGCCGACCCAAGTGTTTTGACTGGGTTGGTCAAGCCAAAGGTTGCTGCTGATTTGGCCGAAAAACTCCAGGAAAATTTGGGTCTGGAAAAGCTTTTTTTGCTTGGCCACCAAATTGGCCTTTCCGCAGATGTTGCGGGACGACTCTTTGACCACTATGGGGAGGCGGCACAGGAAGTTCTGCAGAAGACTCCCTATCGCCTGGTATATGAATTTGATGGTTTGCCCTTTAAAAAGGTGGACGCCATCGCCAAGCAGGCCGGTTTCCCTGACGACCATCCTGACCGGATTCAAGCTGGCGTCTACGCTGGAATTTTAAATGCCTGTTATTCGGCCGGCCATACCTATCTCACGGTTGACCAGGCACTAGCAGCCGCTCAGTCGACCTTGCAGAGCAATAGTTCAAGCATGCAAATAGCCATTGACCAGGCCCTGGGTGCTTTGGTGAGCCAAGAACGGTTGGTCTATGAGGATGGCAACTATAGCCCAACTGATTTAAAAGGGGCGGAAGTCCTTGTCAGTTCAAAGGTCAAAAGCTTATTAACGGCCAAATCAGCCGTCCAAACGACTCCGGATTTGGTGGATACAACCTTTGTGGTCCCAGAAAATTTGGACTTAGATGAGGTTCAGCGGGCGGCAGTTGAATCAGCCTTGACGAACCAGGTCTTTGTTTTGACCGGTGGTCCGGGGACTGGTAAAACAACAGTCACGAAAACGCTGGTTGCAACCTGGGAAGCGCTGGTTCGTCACCAGGCCCAAAGTCAAGGACGCGACAAAGAGTGGGTCAAGCAAAATCGTGTTCGGCTGGCTTCACCGACTGGTCGGGCAGCCAAGCGGATGACTGAAATTACTGGTTACGAAGCGACTACCATTCACCGTTTGCTCGGTATTACGGATGGTGATGACGCCGAATTTGATGCCGATAACCCGATTTCCGGTGGCCTGTTAATTATTGATGAGGCCTCGATGCTCGATATTTCCTTGGCGGAAAGTCTTTTTGCTGCCTTGCCCAAGGGCATGCATATCGTCTTAGTCGGGGATGCCGATCAATTGCCATCTGTTGGTCCCGGCAACGTCTTGTATGATTTGATTCAAAGTCAGGTCGTGCCCCACGTCGCCTTGGAACGAATTTACCGCCAGGGGAAGGGTTCCAGTATTTCAGCTTTGGCGCAGTCGATTAACGCGGGAATCTTACCAAGGGACTTCCAGGAAAATCAGTCGGATCGCTCAACCTTCTTAAGCACAGCTGACCAAGTACCACGGGCCGTGAGCCAGGTTTTGCAGGCGGCGGTCAAGAAGGGCTTTACGGCCAATCAGGTTCAAGTTTTGGCACCGATGTATAAGACGCCAGCTGGTGTCTTGGCTTTGAATCAAATTGCTCAGGACCTCTTTAACCCGGTCAAATCTGGGCAAAAAACCTTGCAACAGGGGGAGACTATTTTCCGCTTGGGTGATAAGGTTCTTCAACTTGAGAATGATTCTGAACGAGATATTTACAATGGGGATATGGGTCAGGTCATTGCCATCCACTATAAGAAGGAACCCGGTGTGGCTGCGGATTCGTTGGTCGTTGACTTTGATGGCCAAGAGGTTTGGTATACAAGTAAGACTTTAAATCAGCTGACCCTCGCTTATGCCACAACGATTCATAAGGCCCAAGGAAATGAGTTCAAGTTGGTCATTTTGGTCCTAACAGGCCAATTTAAAATCATGCTCAATCAGAATTTGGTTTACACTGCCATTACCCGAGCCAAGGAATCCTTGGTCATGGTGGGTGACTACAGTGCGTATGAGTATGCAGCGACACATCCGGTCCCGGTTCGACAGACCTTTTTACAAGAGCTATTAGTCGACCAGCAGAATGGACGACGAGCTACTCGCGCTAAGCAAGCAGACAGCCGTGTCGGACAGTTAGCCGAGCATCAAGGACAGACGGTTGACTGTGATGGACAAACAACTAATCTTGATAGCCAATCGGCTAGCCGTGCTGACCGGCTGGGCACCCAGCAATCACAAACAACTGCAGTCAGGCAGGAAGCCACTCAGCAGCCTCAAACAGCTGATGCACTTTCTGCTGAATCCGACCAGCGGTCACTAATATCTTCGTCGCAGCAAAAACCAGCAGTGCAGACGCCACTGGCTGCCGACCAAGTGGCTGGTGAAAGTGGGCTGACAACGGTAACTTTGGCACAAGCCATGGCCGATCCAATGATTGGCATGGCTGATTTAAAGCCGGCTGATTTTATGCCCGAATCGCGGTAAATTTTTGTATAATAGTAGCAGATTAAGTCTTAGACCAGATTGCTTTTTTGCAGTGGTCCCAGTCAATAAAATAACAAACTTGAATTTTTTTGGAGTATTTATGACCGCCAATCCGAAATACCGTCTCTTTGATTTGGGTACGAACCTAGATTTAACTGAGGCGATTGCGAAACAATTACACACACCCGTTGCACCGGTTGAGATTCAGACTTTTGCCGACAACGAGATTTATGAACGAATCGTTGATTCTGTCCGGGGGATTGACGTTTACGTTGTCCAACCTATCAGCGAACCGGTCAGTGACAACTTTATTAAGTTGATGATTTTTATCGATGCCGCAAAACGGACGTCAGCCAAGTCGATTAACGTGATTATTCCTTATCTTGGCTATGCTCGATCGGACCGCAAGACGCGGTCACGGGAACCGATTGTTGCCCGCTTGATTGCCAATATGTTGGAAAGCCAGGGCGTTAAGCGCGTCATGACGATGGACTTGCATACGAGTCAGGTGCAGGGATTTTTTGATATTCCTGTTGACCACCTGATTGCCATGCCTGTGCAAGCGAAATTTTACGAGGATCAGGGCTTAGTCGGACCGGATGTTGTCGTGGTTGCCTCTGGTTCATCGACTTTGAAATTAGTACAACGATTGGCTGAAGTTTTGCATGCCCAATGGGCCATCGTTGACCAAGACCGGGATTCTCGAGTGAAGACGGCAGTGACTGGAAACGTTGCCGGTAAGCACGCCATTATCTTGTCGGATATGATTGATACCGGTGAAGCGACGGTCAAGGCAGCTGTTGCCGTTCAAAAAGCAGGTGCCAAGACAATTGATGCCTTAGCAACTCACGCGGTCTTGTCGGGGGATGCGCCAAAGAAGCTCCAAGACTCGGTCCTTGACCGTGTGATTGTTACCGATACGGTACCAATTCCAGCTGAAAAGCACTTTGACAAATTGACAGTGATTACGGTAGCTAACCTCTTCGCCGAAGCGATTGGTCAAGTGATTGCCCACAAGTCGATGGCTAAGGTCATGTTGAGTCCAGACCAACGTGAGGAGCTCGAATGATGGTGGCTGATTTATTACGATTTGCTTCACCAGAATGGTCGGTGCTCGAAGAAGGTGGGGTATTGACCTCACAGTATGGTGCCTATTTGTCCCTAAAAACGCAGGACGAAGGAACGCTGACACTGACTTTTGCCAAGCATTATCCAAACCTGGTTTGGACGGTGACGATTGACGGTGAAAAATCAGAAGAATTGTTGGTCATTGCTAACCATGTTAGCGTTCATCTGCAAGCCGGTCACCACTACCAGTTCACTTTGAATCAGTGGGAGACGGGGCAGATTGATTTTTGGCGGACAGGGCTCATGTTGACAGACCTCAATTGGTCGGGGCAAGAAGACCTCTTAGCTGTCTTGCCAAAGGATGGTGAGGCAACAAAGCCTTATCTGACCTTTGTTGGCGATTCGATTGTTGCTGGTGAGGCAATGGCTGGCCCAAATCATGATCGCCACCAACCAGCTTTATCCTTTCCAGCCTTAGTAGCGAATCACTTTGACCGCCCGTTGAATCGAATTGCCTATGGCGGAACGGGACTGACCGCTCGTGCGCCATTCCAGGAGCCAAAGGCCATTGATGCCCTCTGGCAAGTTGGCGAGGGGATTAGCCGCCGGCGAGTGGTAACGGGTCGAGTAATTGTGGCTTACGGACTAAACGATGCCAACTATGGGGCCAGTGACCAAGAATTCGCTTTTGGTTTACGCGTCTATTTGTTAGAATTGGTAAAACGGTTCCATGGTGCTGATTTTTATTTATTAACCCCTTGGAATGGTGCCTTTGTGGATATTGTTTTGGCTGAAGTTGCTCGCTTTAGTAACTTTACCGTTGTTCGGGCGGACCAGTGGGGGATTCAGACACGACCCTATCACCCTGACGTGTTGGCCCATCAGAAAATTGCAGAACAGTTAGTAGCAGTATTGGAGGAATAGACATGGTTTACCAAGCAGCAGAAGATCGTTATGAAAAGTTGCCCTATCGTCGAGTTGCTGATTCGGGCTTGATTGTACCCGCCGTTTCCTTTGGCCTTTGGCGCAACCTTGGCGATACCAAGCCACTGGAAAACTCTCGTAAAGTCATTTTGAAGGCCTTTGATGAAGGAATTTTCTCTTTTGACAATGCCTTTAATTACGGTCCAAACAATGGAACCGCTGAAGAGACTTTTGGTCAGGTATACAAGTCTGATTTGAAGCCTTACCGAAACGAGTTGGTGATTACAACGAAGGCCGGTTACCATATGTGGCCTGGTCCGATGGGCGAATTTTCTGGTCGCAAGACTTTGATTAACGCCTTGGATACTTCACTGCAAAAGATGAACTTGGATTACGTTGACATCTTTTATGCTCACCGTTTCGATCCAAATACGAACTTGGAAGAAACTGCTCTTGCCTTAGATACCTTGGTTCGCCAGGGAAAGGCCCTCTATGTTGGGGTGTCAAATTATACGGCTGAACAAACGCAAGCCATTGCTGAAATCTTCCAGGAATTGAAGACGCCGTTTATCGGTAACCAAGTTTCTTACAATATGTTAAATCAGGAGCAGAAGAATTCTGGCTTGTTGGACATCTTGGACCAACACCATGCCGGACTCTTTGCATACGGACCATTGGCCGAAGGCTTGTTAACCGATCGCTACCTAAACGGGGTACCGGAAGACTTCCCAATCCACAAGACCAACGGTTTCTTGTTTGAAAACGGTCGCGATGCTTTGGCAGCTAAGTTACGCGCACTGAATGAATTAGCCCAAGGTCGCCAACAGACACTGAGTCAAATGTCATTGGCTTGGTTACTTCAAGACAAGCGGGTTGCTTCCGTTGTCATTGGAACATCATCCGTTGACCATTTGATGGATAACCTTGAATTTACAAAAAACTTGGACTTTTCTGCCGATGAATTGGCACAAATTGACCAAATTATTAACCAATAATCTTGTAAAAAAGAAAGACCAATTTTTGGTCTTTTTTTAATGCTGTTGTATGATACAGACTCGATTGCTGATTTATCTGAAATCTTACTTGATTTTTATGATTTAATTAATTTATGACTGCTAAAATACAAATAATACCAATTTTAAATCATGATCAACTGGAGGAGCTATGCTAAAAATTTATACTCGAAAAACATGTGCTGAATGTGCAGCAACCAAGCTCTATTTAAAGACGAAGGGGATTGCCTTTGAAGAGGTGTCGCTCGATCAAAACCCAGACCTCTATACCCATTTTAAAAATGAGGGAAAGAAGCGCACACCAATTGTGGAGTCTTCGGTGGGTGATTGGTTAGGATTCTCGCCTAAAAAATTGAATAATTATATACGAAACGAAGCATAAAATATTAAAAAAGTGCCAAAGGAATTAAAAGTTTATCAGCAAAAAATGGGCGTTGGCTTTCTGAGTGAACCTAATGATCGTGATGAAATTCATTAGGTTTAACTGATTCCGACGGCCTTTTTTAGTGCCATTAAGTTGCTTGAAACGGCATTTTAACTAGCCAGTAGAGACTTTTTTCGGTAAAATTGATAGGTATTTTGCTATCTAAAAAATGCTGGTTGGCTAGATGGCCATGAATGGAGTTTAACATTAATGGAAAAAAAACTTAGTTGGAAACAGGCTCTGCTCCTGTTTTCATTGATTTTTGGAATGTTCTTTGGATCCGGAAACCTGATTTTTCCGGTTCACTTGGGACAAATTGCAGGTGCGCAATGGGGCCCTGCTACGGTTGGCTTTTTGCTGAGTGCGGTTATCTTGCCGTTGTTGGCCTTGGTTGCTTTAGCGGTTACCCGGTCCGAATCAGTCTTTGATTTGATTCGACCATTAGGGCACAGGCCGGCCACAATTTTCTTGGTTGCCTTGCAGCTATGCTTGGGACCAATCATTGTGGCTCCTCGAACGGCAACGGTTGCTTATTCGTTTTCCTTTGCCAATTGGCTACCAAAGGGTCAGCAACAAATTGGTTTGATTGTCTTTTCCATGATTTACTTTATCCTCGTTTATTGGTCGTCAACTCAATCAACGAAGTTATTGGATATTATTGGCCGCTACCTAAACCCAATTTTCTTGGCCATGCTGGCTTTCATCTTTATTTTAGCCATCATCTCACCAATGGGTTCCACTCACCAAGCGGTGACAACAGCCTATCAGGGAAATGCGATTGCGCCGGCCTTTATTGAAGGCTACAATACAGTCGATGCGATGGCGGGATTGATTTTTGGGGTGACAATCGTGCATTCCATTCAAAAATTAGGCTACAGAAAGCCTGGTGAAATCGCGACTGTCATTGTGAAGACTGGAACCTTGTCGATGGTTGTTTTGGCTGTGGTCTATGTTGGCTTGATTTTGCTGGGCACGACTTCCTTGGCCCATATGCCAATCTCAAGTAACGGTGCCGTTGCTTTGACCAATGTGATGCTGTATTATTTCGGCCGTTTTGGTCAAATCTTTATCGCTGTCATGGGTACACTGGCCGTCTTTACTACGGCTATGGGACTGACGGCATCTTTTGCCCGCGATTTAAACCGTGTTTGGCCCAAGGTTTCCTATAAAGGTTGGTTGGCTTTTGCCTCACTTTTGGCCTTTATTGTCGCAACACTGGGACTCGACAAGATTATTGTTTGGGCTGCCCCAATCCTGATGTTCTTGTACCCCATTGCAATTGTGCTGATTCTACTGAGTTTGTTGTCACCATGGCTAGGTCAGGGACGCTTTCTCTATGGCTGGGCGTTGGGCTTAACGTTGATTGCAGCTGTCTTTGATGGCTTGTCAAACGCACCTTTTGCCAAGGACCTTGGTGGATTGGTCTCTTATACTGTTGGAACAACTACTCATGTCGGTTGGTACCAGACCCATATTTTTGGCGCCAGTGTCGGCTTTGGCTGGATTGGTTTTGCCTTTTTTGGTATTGTGATTGGCCTAATTTGCCAAAAGCTGTTTGGAACAAAAACAAAGTCATAAAAATTAGGAGTGAAAACGATTTCGTTTTCACTCCTTTTTTGTGCATCGGAATAATTGTGCAACAAAAAAGCCTGCCGGAAGTGATATGAATCCCGAAATTTGTTTGTCTAAATTTCGGGACCCAAATCAAGGGGTAGACTTTTTAAAAATTTATTCAGCTTCTTCGTTGATAATTCGGTATGCCAATGATTCTGACATTACCAAGTCGGTGACAAAGCCACCGCGAAGGGCGCCGAGGGCTGCTTTTGACTTCGCCTTAGAGCGGACGACACCAATTCGTTTTGGTGTGGCGAGGATTGAATTCATATCCAAACCAACGACCTTGTCGGAACCAACGTTTAAGATGTTTCCGTTAATGTCATATGGCCGACCGTAAATCATACCTGCAACTTCGCCTAATTTGACGTTAGGGAAGAGGCGGTTGATGTTTTGGTTCCAAATGGCGATGGATTCAAGCGAGGCAATTGTGCCCATACCAGTCAAAACTGTATCCATTTGCTTGGCTAAGTCGATGGTTTGCTTGATTGAAACTGCTTCATACAAGCCATTACGGACGGCATCATCGGCTAAGTAGAGGGGAGCGGGGAGCGTTAAGAATTCACCAGCAACCTTCTTGGCAGCGCGTTCAACAATGCGAACGGAACCGGCTGTAGAGTTGTACTTCATGTTTTCCCCAACGAATTGGGTAAACTTAATCTGGTCTAAGGGATTGGACATGATGGCATCAATCAGTGAGTACATCGTGTCACCCCAAGTCATTCCAACGATATGAGGACCATTTTCTAAGTGCTTAACTACCAGATTGGCCGCGTAGTTTGAAATCAAATCTTCAGTGGCACTTGTCGTGGTGTCATCTTGGATAATGTAGCAATTTGTGTTTGGAAATTTTTCCTTAAAAACTTGCTCTAACTGTGAATTACGGTTAGCAGAGGTGGCAATTTCAATTTTCACAACGCCGGTTTTCACGGCTTCTGTCAGGTACTTATTAATAAGGTACCGGGAAACGTCGTACTTGGTCGAAATTTCACCAAAGGACAACTTGTTTAGGTAGTAGTCTTCAGAAATTTGCGCCAGTAAATTTGGATCCGTTGTGGACATATTGTCATCCTTTTCCTTCTATTATTGATTTTCTTTAATTTAAGCCGCAATTTTTGGCCTAAACAAGAAATCATTAAATTGATTCTACTACAAAATTCAAGATATTTACAATCATAGTGTAAAATATTTTAAAAGTAAGACAAATTTAAAGATGGTAAAAAACTTTAAATATTGAAAAATAGTTAATTATACATTTTATTTGTAAAAATATTAAATATTTTCCTTTACATTCGCCAATGCACAATTTAAAATGAATTTAGGATTTAATTCAAGTCTTCAAAAACATAGGAGGCCAATATGGTAGATATGAATGAGGTCTTTGCACTTCATGAGCACCACCAAGGAGCCCTGACGATTCAGGGGACCTTTGCAATTAAGGACGCAGCTGATTTAGCCAAGGCGTACACACCAGGAGTGGCAGCCTTAGCCAAACAAATCGAACGTCACCCGGAAGATCAAAAGAAGTACACCATTTCGGGTAAATTAGTGCCGGTCATTACCGACGGTTCGGCCGTCTTGGGTTTGGGGAATATCGGCCCTGGGGCTGGCTTACCAATTGTTGAGGGAAAGGCGCTGATTTATAAGGAGTTTGCCGGTGTTGATGCCTTGCCGATGGCTTTGAACCAAGCGCCGGTCGAAGAGTTTGTGGCAACGGTAAAGACGATTGCGCCATCCTTTGCAGGCATTCATCTGGAAGATATTGCTGCGCCACGTGTTTTTGAAATCGAGCAGCAACTGCAGGAAGCCCTTGATATTCCGGTTTACCATGATGATCAAACCGGCACAGCTATTGTTGTGTTAGCGGCTTTGATTAACGCCGCGAAGGTCGTTGGCAAGCCTTTGATGGATTTGAAAATCGTCATCAATGGTGTCGGTGCTGCCGGAGTAGCCACTGCAAAGCTCTTATTAGCGGCGGGCATTAAAAAGCAAACGCTTGTCGACATTCACGGCGTCATTCGAGCGGATGATGCGGACTATAATCGTTTCCAACGTGATTTAGCAAAGAAAGTTGATCAAAGTCAAGGGAAAAGCCTGGATGATGTTATCGACCAGCAAGACGTCTTTATTGGTCTGTCAGATGAACACCTTTTGTCAGTGGACCAAGTTCGTCGAATGGCTGATAAGGCGATTGTTTTGGCCTTAGCTAATCCGGTACCTGAAATTTTGCCTGACGAAGCCAAAGCGGGCGGTGCTGCCGTGGTTGCGACTGGGTCGTCTCAGTGGGCTAACCAGGTGAACAATATTTTGGCCTTCCCAGGTCTGTTTAAGGGCCTTTTGGCTACTGATTTAAAATCAGTTTCGATTGAACTGCAGCTCCATGTCGCAACAGCCCTGGCAAACTTAGTTGAGCATCCAAGTGCAGAAAAAGTTGTGCCAGCTGTCTTTGATGATGGTGTGGTGGCGGCAGTTGAAAATGCAGTGTTGGCTTTTGCCAAACAAGAACACTAAAGTAGCAAGTTAAAGTAAGAAGGTGGGGCGTCGATAGTGGAAACCATTCAAGAAATTTATTTGACTAACCCAGCTACGAAAAAGGATTGGCAACGGTTTTTAACCAGTCAGGGTCTTGCTAACTTTTCAGACCAAGAGTTGGCTGCCATTGATAAAACCTTTGCCATCTATGATGATCAAGACCAAATGGTTGGGACGGGGTCAATTGCCGGTCAAACGCTGAAATATTTAGCTGTTGCGGCTGCTGGCACTTCTAAGGGGGCTAGGTTTAATCGCCTGGTGTCAACACTCGAAACGACGCTGTCACAAGACGGCATTTTTCATTTATTTGTTTTTACCAAGTTGCAATACGAACAGAGCTTTATCCATGTTGGTTTTACTACTTTGGCGAAAACGAATGCGGGTCTGATTTTAGAAAAAGGCTTGCCAAATGTGGCTAGTTTTTTGGCGGCATTGCCCCAAAAACCAGCTTCAGCAAAACAGGTAGCAGCGGTTGTTTTAAATGCTAATCCGTTCACCAAGGGACACCGATACTTGGTGGAGACGGCAGCGCAGAAAAATGACTTTGTTTATGTATTTGTGGTTGAGGAAGACCAATCGTTGTTCACGACTGAAGAGCGCTTGCGTTTGGTTCAAGAAGGGACGAGTGACTTAGTAAATGTCGTGGTGGCAACCGGTGGCCCTTATATGGTCTCCAGTCTGTCTTTCCCGGCTTATTTTCTGAAGGATGACAGTCAACGGGTTTCTTACCAAACGCGGCTCGATGCTACTTTGTTTAAGGAACAAATTGCCAAACCATTGGGCATCACAAGTCGCTATGTTGGCACAGAACCACTGTCACAGACAACCAATCAATATAATCAGGCGTTACAAGAAGTGCTGCCACCAGAAGTTCAAGTTGAGCTGATACCAAGAATGAAGGAATCGGCAGAAAATCAGCAGGTCATTAGCGCTCGAACGGTTCGCAAGGCCATTCAGACAGGGCAAATTCAGGATGTAACTGACATACTGCCAGCAACGAGTCTTTCTTTTATCGAAAAATATCTCACCGACTTACAAGCAAGAATCAAGAAAGGACAAAAAATCGATGGAAATTAAGAAAACCGCTTTGGCGGGGACCCTCGAATCTTCGGATGTTCAAATTATGGTCAGTCAAGGCACAAATGGCCTCGAATTTGACTTGGTTTCGGATGTAGCCAAGCAGTTTGGGGAACAAATTCAAGCAACGATTGAAGACGTCTTTGCTGCCTATGATATTCATAATGCCGTCATTAAGGTGGTTGACCAGGGAGCCTTGGATCCCGTGATTAAGTCGCGGGCCATCACGGTTTGCCAACGGGCTTTGGACCAAGTTGATCAGCCACGGTGGGAGGTGCTCTAATGGTTGCAAGTGAACGGTTACGACGAACCATGATGTTTGTTCCTGGTAATAATCCGGGGTTAATCAAGGATGCCGGCATTTTCGGGGCTGATTCAATTATGTTTGATTTAGAGGATGCGGTTTCACTGGCCGAAAAAGATGCCGCCCGATACCTTGTTTATGAGGCTTTGTCCCGCTTTGATTACGGGGATGCGGAACTAGTCGTTCGAATTAACGGATTGGATACCCCCTTTTACCAAAATGATATTAAAGCGATGGTGAAGGCTGGCATTGATGTGATTCGCTTGCCAAAAACGGAATCGGCTGAGATGGTTCAAGAACTTGAAAACTTGGTTGCTTCAGCAGAACAAGAATTTGGCCGAGAAGTCGGTTCCACTCATCTGATGGCCGCCATTGAATCGGCCAAGGGTGTTGTCAATGCCAACGAAATTGCGGCTGCTTCTGATCGAATGATTGGCATTGCTTTGTCTGCTGAAGATTACACAACCGATATGAAGACGCACCGCTATCCGGATGGTCAAGAATTGTTGTATGCGCGCAATGTCATTTTGCATGCTGCTCGAGCAGCGGGCATTGCTGCCTTTGATACTGTCTTTACGAACCTGGATGATGAGGAAGGATTTATTCGGGAAACCAAACTGATTCATCAGCTTGGTTTCGATGGAAAATCAGTGATTAATCCAAGACAAATTCCTTTGGTTAACCAAGTTTATCAACCAAGCCAAAAGGAAATTATCAACGCGCAAAACGTGATTATGGCCATTCAGGCTGCCCAACAAAAGGGGTCAGGTGTGATTGCCATTAACGGTCAGATGGTTGACCGACCGGTTGTGCTACGAGCAGAACGAGTGATGGCTTTGGCGAAGGCAAACCACCTTGTTGATCAGGAGGGAAATAACATTGAAGAATAAAGTACAGCGCGAAATTCCAGATGAAATTTTAAGCCAGTACCATGATGGCGGTTTTCAATCAGTCGACTTTGGTCATCCAACAATTCAAAGGGTAGCACCAAAGGTGCTGGCACAAACCGGTCCTAGTAAGGTTGTTGACTCCATTCAACAGGTTGTCCGTGATACTGTCCGTGATGGCATGACGATTTCATTCCATCACCATTTTCGGGAAGGTGATTTTGTTTTCAACATGGTGATGCGGGAAATCATTGATGCCGGCTATCAAAACCTTTCGTTAGCTCCTTCATCATTGACAAACGTGATGAATGATATCGTGGTTGAAGCGATTGAGAAGGGAGTTGTCACCAATATTACCTCTTCTGGGATGCGGGGGACGCTCGGTGATGCGATTTCTCACGGCGCTCTCAAGAATCCGGTAATCTTCCGATCACACGGAAATCGGGCGCGGGCAATTGAGTCCGGTGAAATTCAAATCGACGTTGCCTTTTTAGGTGTGCCAAACGCCGATGAGATGGGTAACGCCAATGGGATGGATGGTGAAACGGCCTTTGGGTCTTTGGGCTATGCCCTGATGGATGCCCGCTATGCTGATAAATTAGTCCTGATTACGGACGATTTAAAGCCTTATCCAAATATCCCCGCTTCCATTCAGCAAACTGAGGTTGACTATGTGGTTAAGGTGGACAAAGTCGGTGACCCGGATAAGATTGGCTCTGGAGCGACCCGCTTTACCAAGGATCCGAAGGAATTGCAAATTGCTAAGATGGTCAACGAAGTGATTGCGCACTCACCATACTTTCAAGATGGCTTTTCTTTCCAGACTGGTTCTGGTGGGGCGGCGCTAGCCGTGACCCGCTTCCTGCGCCAGTCAATGATTGAAAAGCAGATTAAGGCATCCTTTGCCCTGGGTGGTATTACAAAGCCAACGGTGGACCTCTTGAAAGAGGGCCTGGTTGCCAAAATTATGGACGTCCAGGACTTTGACAAGGGGGCGGCTTTTTCAATGCGAGAGAGCCCAAATCAGCAAGAAATCGATGCCTCATGGTATGCTGACCCGGCTAACAAGGGGGCCATGGTTGATAAGTTGGATGTTGCTATCCTTTCGGCCTTGGAAATCGATATTGATTTTAACGTGAATGTGATGTCTGGTTCCGATGGCGTGATTCGTGGTGCAATTGGTGGTCACCAGGATGCGGCAACGGCCAAGTTGACGATTATTTCGGCTCCTTTGGTTCGTGGCCGGATTGCCACGGTGGTTCCAGCAGTTACAACGGTGATTACACCGGGTGATTCCATTGATGTTTTGGTAACCGAAATCGGCGTTGCCATTAATCCAAAGCGGCAGGATCTAAAGGAGGCCCTGGCAAAGGTGCCGGGTCTGCCAATCTATTCGATTGAAGACTTGCAAAAGCGCGCGGAGAACTGGGTCGGTCGACCTAAGCCGCTGGCCTTTAAAGACCGGGTGGTCGCCTTGGCCGAATATCGCGACGGCACTTTAATTGACGTCATTAAAGAAGTACAAGATTAACAGCAAGATTGGAGGGCAGGGAAACCGGCCCTCTTTTCTATCGCGGTGGTTGATTGTGGATTTTGTTAGAATAGACAATAGAAATCAGTTTGGAAGGAAAGAAGATGCTTGAATTGTTTGCCGGTGGTCAGGCGGTGACCTTAGACCAAGTTTTAACTAATCGCGAGTGGCGGTCAGCTGTCCAGCAACAATTGGAAGCTGATTTTCCTGACCAGGTCGTGGTGGCGGTGAAGTTGAATATTGCGGGTCCAATTAAAAATAGCCTAAAGATTCGGCAGGTTTTTATGGCTGGCTGGCAAGTGATTAAGCAGGCTGCTGTTAGTGACAGTACCGCTATCAAAAAGGTTCATGTTGATAAACAACGGATCACCGGACCTGAGGCCTTTTTGGTTCTGGACGGTCAGCTGAAAAAGTGGAAGCAGGAGTTGTTGCGCTTCGAGGAAGACTTTGCTTTGGGGCGTTTGTTTGATTGTGATGTGATGGCTGATTCGGCGACGGGCTATCAGCTGTCACGTCGAGACCTAGGTTTGCCTCCTCGTCGCTGCCTGGTTTGTGATGAGGATGCGAAGATCTGCGCTAAGGAGGGACGCCATTTGCTTTCTGCTGTTCAGGCGGCCAGTAACCAGTTGTACAGAGATTATTTCGTGACTGATTTAACCCTGCCAGCTTGGTCGCGAGATTTCGTTGTGGATGCGGCCGTTGCCGCTTGCTTGCAGGAAGTGGCTTTAGCGCCAAAGCCGGGCTTGGTTGACCCAATTTCGGCAGGTGCCCACCGCGATATGACGGTAATGACCTTTCTTGATTCAGCCGTAGCACTAAGACCATACTTTGAGAAAGCTTTTGAATTGGGACAAGGCTTTAGTCAAGCGGATGCAACGGGCTTGCTAGCAGCCTTGCGCCCAGAGGGAATCAAGGCGGAGCAGGCTATGTATCTGGCGACAGATGGGGTGAATACGCACAAGGGCGCCATTTTTACGTTAGGAATTCTAATTGCCGCCTATGGCCTGGCAACTCAGGATAAACGGTCGACAACTCTTCGAGAGGTCTTAAATTTCGTCCAAAAAATCAGTGCGAATGTCTTAGATGATGACTTGGTGAGTCCAACTTGCATTGACCAGCAAGAAGAAACTGCTGGCCATTACCAGTACCGGACCTACCAGTTGACAGGTGTTCGGGGTGAGGTTGCCGCTGGTCTACCAGCATTAGCGCAGGTTGGCCTGCCAACATTCCGTGACCGGCCAGGATCCGTGACAAACCGCCTTTTGGATACCTTGATGGCACTAGCTGGGGCGATTCAAGATTCAACGCTAATTAAACGCGCGAAAACGCCGGCAATTGTTCAGCAAATGCAAGACTGGGTGGATGAATTTTTCGACCTTGGCGGCGCTGAGACAGTAACTGGTCAAAAATACTTAACGACGTTGAATCAAACCATGATTGAGCAAAATTTGAGTATTGGTGGGGCGGCGGATTACCTGATTTTGACTATTTTTATCGGTCGCTTATCAGGTTTGTTATCATAATCAAAAAAGAAGAGGGACATGGGGATGGCTTTTTTTACAACGAGTGATGGTGTTCGAATTAACTATACAGATCGAGCGGGGGAGGGTCCCGTGGCGGTTCTACTGTCGGGATTTTCTGGCATCCAAGCTGAATGGTTTTACCAAATTCCAGGACTAGAGGCACGCGGTTACCGGGTCGTGACGATGGATTGGCGTGCACACGGACAGTCGGAACGGACAACTAAGAACTTGCGGGTTTCCCGCCTGGCGGCTGATTTACATGAACTCTTTGAATTACTGAAAATTGACGAAATTACCCTTGTTGGCCATTCGATGGGCGGGTCGGTTATTTGGGCTTACTTGTCGTTATTTAGCCAAGAGAAATTGAAACAATTGGTTATCGTTGACGAAAGCCCCAAGCTCTTAAACGAAGGGAACTGGACGGCTGGCATCCGCAACCTCACTTGGTCGACGTTTGGCACTGTGTCAAAAACCTTTATTAAGCAACGTTTGACTGCCGTACCGGTCGCGCCGGAATTCAAAGAATTGCTAAAGGAAGATAAGGTCAAAAATCCATTCGATTTTGATTTAGTTTATCCGTTGATGCAAAATCACTTACTGGAGGATTGGCGCCAGAATCTAGCAGATTGTACGTTGAAAACGCTGTTTGTTGCCGGCGGCGCTTCACCATTATGCAGAATCGGCTATTACCATGAGTTTGAAAATTTATTGAACCAAGGTTCTTCTTTAAAAGTTATACAAAATGCTGGTCATTTGCCTCATTTAGAAATTCCAGAAGAATTTAATCGAGTATTTTTTGAATTTATCGATTAATTTTATAAAATTTGTGATAAGATGACCATAGATACGATAACAAATATAATTGATGCAGGAGAATGTAGATGAAGAAAGATAGACAACCGTCAGGTGCTATCAGCTTCTTTTCGAATTTCGAAGCCAAGCTGAAAATTGTTGGTTTAGGGGGAACGGCCTTCCTTTTGATGACCCTTTTGTTGTTTGTGGTCCTCTGGATGGATATCTTACCCGATAACATGGGTGGAGCGTTGTTTACACTCGTTATTTTCGGTGGGGCACTGTATTATCTTGGTAGCCATTTGCCAATTTTTAAGTCTTATTTGGGCGGTGGATCGGTTTTTGCTACAGTGGGCGCAGCCATTATTGCTGGACTAGGCCTGGTACCAAGTGGTGCGATTGGCACGGTGCGCAATTTTATTTCAACCTCTAATTTTTGGAATTTTATATTGTGTCGTTGATTATTTCGGCCATCTTAAAGATGGACCGACAATTGTTATTAAAATCAGCGGTACGGTTTTTACCAGTTGCTTTCTTGACCATGGTTGCTAATTTTTTCGTTGTTGGCTTGGTGGGGCAGTTGTTAGGATTGGGCTTCGTGCATACGTCACTCTACATCTCCTTTCCAGTTATGGCTGGTGGCGTAGGCGCCGGCATTGTGCCACTATCAACTATCTATGGTTCTGCTCTTGGGGTGCCGGCAGGGCCAATCTTGTCGCAGCTGTTCCCAGCCCTTGTGTTATCCAATCTACTCGCGATTATCGGTGCGGGACTCTTGGTTAAAAATACTGAGCAATCCGCCTGGAACGGCCATGGGGATTTATTGAAGACAACTGGTGAGATGAAGGCAACTAAGGCACAGCCCGTTAAAATTGAATTTGAGCGGTTATTAGTAGGGATGATGGTCGCCATGGCTTTCTACTTGATTGGCTTGATGCTTCATCACTTGTTGCCAAGCGTTAATGCTTTTGCCTTTCTGATTTTGGTGGCAATTGCTGCTAAGGCCAGTAACTTGGTACCGACTTACTATGAACAGTCCGCCGTCCTTTTTGGTCAATTGATTGTGCAAACGATGACTAAGGCTCTATTAGCTGGGGTTGGTTTGGCTTTGCTTGATTTGTCGGCCTTACTAGAGACAGTGACTTGGCAGTTAGCTATCTGTGTAATTGTTTCGGTCGTGACGATTGCCTTGGTGGCAGGTTATTTGGGCAAAGTTTTTGGCCTCTACCCAGTCGAGTCGGCTGTCACTGCTGGTTTGGTTAATAATTCGATGGGTGGAACCGGAAACGTAGCAGTCCTCTCGGCCGCTAACCGGATGAACTTAATTGCTTTTGCGCAGATGGGAAACCGAATCGGTGGTGCCATCGTTCTGGTGATTGCTGGCTTCTTTGTCACAGTTTTCGCCTGATAATTTACAATAAATCTAAGCAAACACTGTGTTTGCTTTTTTTGTCAAAAAAACTTGCATTTTTTATTTAAATCTGAATTAAAGAGTGGTATTATTAAAAAGTTGCTTTGCTAAAGGAGATTATAATGTCTAAAGAATCACAGGCGTCGCAAGGCACCGGAATCTTTTCAAAAATCGAAAGCAAGTTTCAAGTAGCGGGTATGGGCGGTGTTGCCTTTATCCTGATGGCCATTTTATTGGTGGCTGTCTTGAGCCTACGTTTGTTGCCAAATAACATCGCTGGTGCGATGTTTGCCTTAGTTATGCTTGGTGGCGTTTTCTTCTACGTTGGAAACAACCTGCCAATCATGCGCTCATACCTTGGTGGAGGGTCAGCCTTCGCCGTTGTTGCCGGTTCGATTTTAGCCGGTACAGGGATTGTGCCTAAGGAAGCCGTAACAAGTATTCATACCTTTGTTTCTGATGTCAACTTCTTGGAGTTCTACATCGTGGCTTTGATTACATCAGCCATTTTGAAGATGGACCGTAAGTTATTGTTGAAATCAGCTGTGCGTTTCTTACCAGTAGCTTTTGGGGCAATGATTATTTCATTCTTTGTGGTTAGCTTTGTTGGGCAGTTGCTCGGCCTTGGCTTCAATCACACTGCATTGTACGTTGCCTTCCCAATGATGGCCGGTGGAATTGGAGCCGGTATTGTGCCATTGTCAAACATTTATGGGTCAGCCCTTCATGTTTCAGCCGGTACAATCTTGAACCAATTGTTCCCAGCTGTTGTTTTGGCAAACTTGATGGCCATTATTGGTTCATCATTGTTGGTTAAGTTTACTGCCAAGTCAAAGATGAATGGTCAAGGTCAATTGTTGAAATCAGCAGATGACATGGCCACCGACAAGAAAGATGATGCCCCAGCCCTCAACTACTCACAGATGTTAGTCGGAATGATGGTGGCTTTGTCATTCTACATGGTTGGTACTTTGTTGCACGCTTTGGTACCAAGTATCAACGCTTTCGCATTTTTGATCTTAGCAGTTATTGTAGCCAAGGCTTTGAACTTAGTTCCTAAGTTCTACGAAGATTCAGCCGTGATGTTTGGAAATCTGATCGTTTCTACAACAACACAAGCTTTGTTGGCTGGTATCGGATTAGCTTTGGTCGATATGAACAAGTTACTTGCCACTTTGTCATGGCAGTTGGTTGTTTGTGCTTTAGTTTCAGTCGTGACGATTGGAATTGCAGGTGGTCTTTTGGGTAAGCTCTTCGGCTTGTACCCAGTTGAATCAGCGATTTCAGCCGGTATGATTAACAACTCAATGGGTGGAACTGGAAACGTTGCTGTGTTGTCAGCTTCTGACCGGATGGGCTTGATTGCCTTTGCTCAAATGGGTAACCGAATCGGTGGTGCTATCATCTTGATCTTAGGTGGCCTCTTGATTACGGTTTTGCATTAATTTGCAAAAACGCTTTGTTAACCGTCTTCACGTAATGTGCAGACGGTTTTTTTGTTGTGATCAGACTAGATTGTATAACAAAAGGAGGGAATACTTAGCTAAGATAAATCAGTCTCGATTGCCATAAAATAGGGAAAAGGTAATGAGTTCAGAAATTAGCCTGATTGAAACGACCATATTTCTTTCTATTATGTTGTTGTTTGATCAATTTATCTCGTTGAAAATGTCTTCGGGTTTAGATACTAGAGGGCTTTTTAGTAAAAATAGTTGGCGGTTGTTACTGATCGAAACGGTAGTCTTTGGCACGATAACGTTTATGGTACCAGTTATGATAGCCAACCGTGCAAGCGCTGATGATGTTCAGCAAGGGGAAATTACTGGATCGGTCAACAAACCGAATGCTGGGAATACAACGTCGCTCAATAATGCATCAACAGCCACAGCGGCGTCAATGACTGCAACTCAATTGGATAATAATCAATCAAATTCTGGAACAATAATTGCGGCAGTTTCGTCTGAATCAGTCACTACTGGCGCTAGCATAGCGATTTCTGCTGTGACAACTCAAAAAAATCAGGTTAATGATTTGTCGAATGCGATCTCACAAACAGTGCAGCCAAGTCAGCAAACAAGCGCATCAACGACTACTGCGCAAACTTCGCAATCGGGCTCATCTACAACAACAAGGCCTCAGTCAGTTTTGCCCGCAACCGGCAAACAGCAGACTTTCCGATTAGTTTTCTTAGATTTATTAGCCTTAATTGGTGCTGGTTTTGCAAGTATGAAAATTTTTAATCGTAAGCACTGATTTAATGAAGAAAATTAAACGCTGAAGTGATAAAGTAAACCATGTGTCATAGATAGGAAGGCCGGTAGCTAAACCGGTCTTTTTGTGAACAAAAAACTTTGACAAATACTCAAAATCTTCCTATAATAGTAGACAACATTGTATTGGGTAGAAGTGCGGACTGGCGTAGTTACCAGTTTGAAGGAGGCTTATGGCAGAACGGATTCCACAAAGTGTAGTCGATGAAGTTCGGTCGCAAACCAACATCGTCGATGTGATTCAAAATTATACCCAGTTAGTGAAGCGCGGTCGCGAATGGAACGGGTCTTGCCCATTTCATGAGGATCGCCGTCCTTCACTCTTTGTTGATGATAAAAAGCAGGTTTTTCATTGTTTCTCCTGTGGGCGCTCGGGGACCGTTTTTTCGTTTTTAATGGAAAAAGAAGGTTATACCTATCCGGAAGCTGTCCTATCCCTGGCTAAGAATCTCAACTTATCTGGTTTAGATAAGTACCAGGGGCGGCCTTCGGCGCGACAGGAACAATTTGCCGCGATTTTTGATTTATATCAAAATGCTGAGCGGTTGTATACGCATATTTTGTTGAATACAACAGCGGGTGAACAAGCTTTGGCCTACCTGCATGATGACCGTAAGCTCGATGACGAGACCATCAAACGTTATGGCTTGGGGTTTGTTCCATCGAACAATGTGTTATTGGCTTATGCCAGGGAGCACAATTTGGCTGACAAGCTCCTCCTAGAAAGTCAATTATTTATTGACCAGGATGGTGAAATTAGCCGTGACCGCTTTAACAACCGAATTGTCTGGCCAATTAAAGATGTCAGGGGTCAGGTTCGGGGCTTTTCTGGTCGCTCGCTTGATCCAAACAATCCAGCTAAATATATGAACTCACCAGAGTCGCCTTTCTTTAATAAGGGAAACTTGCTGTATAACTTTGATCAGGCAAAACCGGCTATTCGGGCTGGTCAACCGGCCATGATTTTTGAAGGTTTTATGGATGTGATTTCGGCCGCTATAGCAGGAGCGACCGGTGCCGTTGCCACAATGGGGACGGCCTTGACTGAACATCATGTGACTGATTTAAGTAAAATCACAGATAAAATCCTCTTGGTCTATGATGGCGATGCGGCTGGGCAAAAAGCAGCTAAGCGTTCGATACCGTTAATTCGTCAGGTTGCCCCCCAAGTTGAAATTGGGGTTGTTTCCTTACCAGATGGTCGTGATCCTGATGAGGTCCGGCGTGAACAGGGGTTAGAGGTTTTAAAGCAAGACCTTGACCACGGCGTTTTGACACCGACTGAATTTTTGATTCAAGCGGCTAAAAACGGTAAAAATCTGGAAAATCAGGCCCAGTACCTCGACTTTTTAAAGGAAGCATGGCCGATTTTGGCTGTGGCAAGTCCGGTTGAGCAGGATTATTTTTTGCGGCAGTTTAGTGAAGAATATGGGTCTGACTTTACGGCTCTCCAGCGAGAGTTTCAGGAGTTTCTTGCTAATCGACCGGCACAGGTGGTTCAAAAGGCGCCATCAAAGAAGCAGTGGCGAAAGGTCCAGACCGACCAGAATGGCTGGTCGGATGACTCATGGCAACCGGATTATTCGGATGGCTTTGAATCATTAGCTGCTCTTGGTGAACCTACTAGTCCAACGGCTTCTGCCGATGAGTTAGCCGGACATTTAAATGCCGGTTTAACACGGACTGAGCGAGCTGAGCAGGGGCTCTTAATGGCAATGATTAAGTCACCTGCAGCCATGAATATGGTTAAGGGATTGCCCGACTTTGCCTTTGTCCATCCAGAATACCAACTGTTAATGATGCTTTATGAAGCATATACCAAACAGGGACAGCAAAGTTTTGATTTAGCTGGCTTTTTGGACTTTGTTCAAAAGCCTGATTTAAACCAAAAAATGATGGCAATCGACCGAGAATTTGGTACACTAGAAGTTCAGCGGGATGCGGTTAATGACTACATTCGTGTAATTATGAAAGAGGCTCCTTATGAAAGCCAAGTTGAGGCTCTAAATAAGAAGATTGCCTTGGCTAAAAATCAGCATGATGAAATGGCCCTGATTCAACTCGGGACCGAGTTAATTAACCTAAGAAGAAAGTATTCCCAGCAATAGGAGATATAATGGCAAAAATTTCAAGTTCAAGTAAAATTTCCGAAATTAAAGCTTACCTTGATGAGCAACACATTGCTTACCATGGTCGGGCTCGTAAAGCGGAACTGTTGGCCTTAGCTGAAGGTAAGACGCCCGAAGAGGCGGCTGAAATTGCCAAGCAACCTGTTAAAAAGCCGGCTAAGAAGTCTGGCCCAATCAAGTCGGCTGCCTATGATAAGGCTGTTCGTGAATTGTTGAAGGAATACAAGCCGGCTAAGCAAATTCAATACCGTGAATTGTCTGAAAAGATTGCGGAACCTTTCCACCTGGATACTGAAAACATCGAACGTTTGATGGAAAAGGTTGAAGATGCCGGTATCGCCATTGTTGACGAAAAGGGTGAACCCGCACCAGAAGTTCTCCAGGCAAAGCAAAACAAGCCATCGAAGGATGAATTGAATAACGCTGAGGATACTTCCGGCATTAAGATTAACGACCCTGTCCGGATGTATTTGAAGGAAATCGGTCGTGTTAACCTTTTGCAGGGTGATGAAGAAATTGAATTGTCTAAGCGAATCGAAGCTGGGGATGAAGAAGCAAAGCAAGAATTAGCAGAAGCGAACTTGCGTTTGGTTGTCTCAATCGCTAAGCGTTATGTCGGTCGTGGTATGCAATTCTTGGACTTGATCCAAGAAGGTAACATGGGCTTGATGAAGGCCGTTGACAAGTTTGATTACACTAAGGGATTTAAGTTTTCAACTTATGCAACCTGGTGGATTCGTCAGGCCATTACACGTGCCATTGCCGATCAGGCCCGGACAATCCGTGTGCCTGTTCACATGGTTGAAACCATTAACAAGTTAATTCGAATTCAACGTCAATTGCTACAAGATTTGGGTCGTGAACCACTTCCTGAAGAAATTGGGGCCGAAATGGACTTGACTGCTGACAAGATTCGCGAAATCTTGAAGATTGCTCAAGAACCGGTTTCATTGGAAACGCCAATTGGTGAAGAGGACGACTCGCACTTGGGTGACTTCATCGAAGATAACGAAGCCGTTTCACCAGCGGATTCTGCTGCTTATGAAATGCTTCGTGATCAATTGGAGTCTGTCTTGGATACGTTAACTGACCGTGAGGAAAATGTTTTGCGTTTGCGTTTCGGTTTGGAAGACGGTCGGACACGTACTTTGGAAGAAGTTGGCCGTGTCTTCGGGGTTACCCGTGAACGAATTCGTCAAATTGAAGCTAAGGCGTTGCGTAAGTTGCGCCACCCATCACGGTCAAAGCACTTAAAGGATTTCATGGACGAAAACTAAGCTTTTAGTTACCATAAATCAGTTAGAATACTTTTTATTAGATTCGGTATTTTACCGAATCTTTTTCATGTCAAGCACCAGCTAACCGGCTGGCAAGTTGGCACTAATTAAACAATTAGCGGTTCATCAACCATCCCGCTTAAACAAAACTAGGAGTACAATATGAACGATTTTAACCAAAAAACAACTTCCAAGGCGTTGGGCCTGACGTTAACAGCCGTCGTGGCTGCCCTTTATGCGGCAATTACGATGTTAGTGGCCCCCATTGGCTTTGGTCCTGTCCAATTGCGTCTATCCGAAGGGCTGAACCATCTAGCTGCTTGGAATAAGCGCTATGTTGTCGCCCTTGGCTTAGGGGTCTTGATTGCCAATATGGTTTCACCCCTGGGCTGGATTGACTGGGTTTTTGGAACATTGGGTACAGTAATCATGACTGGTTTGACTTACCTGCTAACTCGTAAGGTGGAAAAGCCACTAATCAAGATTATCATCTCAACGGTGGTTGTTTTGACGATTGGAATGGCGATTTTGGCAGCAGAATTTACTTTTGCCTTTGCTATTCACGCGCACGGGGCCTTTGCTCCCGACTACTCATCTTCCTCATTGCTGGCTAACTGGCTTTCTTACTATGTTTCATTAGTGCCAGGTGAGTTGGTTTCCTTGGTCGTTGGTGGAATCGTTATCTATGCCTTGTCAAAGGTCGTTAATTTAAAAAAATAATGATTGAACAAAACTATCACAATCAAAAAGTATTATTAACCGGTGCCGCTTCTGGCATCGGTTTTTGCCAAATGAAGACCTATTTAGCTGCTGGTGCCGAAGTTGTGGCGGTTGATGTGCAAGAAATTGACTATGAGGACGCTCGGTTAACTAAAATTCAGGCTGATTTGGGCCGAAAAGAGGAACTTGATGCACTGGTAGAGCAGTTCAGGTCAGCAACAGAAGCCTTTGATATCTTCTTGAACACTGCTGGGGTTTTGGATGGCTTTCAGCCACTACTAAATCAGGACCAAGCAAGCATTAATCGCGTCTTGTCAATCAACCTGCAACCGGCCATTGCCCTGACACAAGCCGTCTTACCAAAGATGATCCGACAAGGACATGGTACTCTGGTTTACATGGCATCCATTGCCGGTCTGCAGGCTGGTGGTGGCGGTGCGGCTTATACTATGGCTAAACATGCTCTGATTGGTCTAACGAAGCAGGTGGCCTTTGATTATGCCAAAGATGGCATAAGGGCGAACGCGATTGCCCCAGGTGCGATTAAAACGCCGATGAATGCAGCTGATTTTGCGGGTGAGGGAAAGATGGCACAAGAGGTCGCCAAACAGACGCCGGCACAACGCTGGGCCAATCCACAGGAAGTCGCTGATTTGACCTTATATTTAACTAGCCCACAAGCTAGTTACGTGAATGGAACGGTTGTGACTCTTGATGGTGGTTGGACACTCGGCCATTAAAATAATGAACATTTTTTAATAAAAAATCTATAAATGCCTTTAAATTAGTGTTTATGATATAATTTTGTATAGCAAACTAGTGAAGATGGTGGCTACTCTGATAAAGGGGGTGGTGCTTATGGTGAAATAACTGTAGACGCACATTCTTGGAAAGGAGTGGCCAGATGCCCGTTACGGACATCATCATGATACTATTGGCCTTTGGACTGTTTATTCTAAAGTTGATTAGTATTGTGATTGAGCTAATCGAAAAAATTAGCAATAAAAAATAACTGTCTTCGCTTAGGCAGCCTGACAGTTATTTTTCAAATAATAAATTAGGTAGCTACCGTTTTACGGGTTTGCTAGGGAAGCGGTTGTTGAAGCAACAGCTTCTTTTTATACCTTTATTATAGCATGGGAAAATTAAAAATAAAATGAATCAAATATTGATAGCGACCGGTTTACAGGCTTGCTAGAGAAGCAGTTGTTGAAGCAACTGCTTCTTTTTCATTGATTATAACAGCCAAACTGGGTTGAAAATATTCTATATGAGCATAATAAAGTAATGATTACTGACTTTGGTTTGAAACTGGAGGGGCTTTTGATTTACACTAGAGGTAGTCACAAAAGTAAAAAAGAGGGGATTTGTTCAATGGAAAAGTCAATTTTGCAAGAAACAACGAAGCTCGCTAACGGCGTTGAAATGCCGGTTTTCGGTCTCGGCGTTTGGAAGTCTTCCAATAAGGAGGCCGCCGATTCCGTCCAGGTAGCCATTAAAAATGGTTATCGATTGATTGATACAGCTAAGCAGTATGGTAATCAGCCCGGTGTTGGTTATGGAATTCAACAGGCCTTGAAGGATAACCGCTTGAACCGGAAGGACTTGTTTATTACGACTAAGGTTTTTAACGGTGACCAAGGTTATGAAACAACTTTGAAAGCCTTTGAGGAGCAATTGAAGCAATTGCGTTTGACTTACTTGGACTTATTGTTGATTCACTGGCCAGTTGATGGCAAGTATGTCGACACTTGGCACGCTGTTGAAAAATTGTACCGTGAAGGCAAAGTTCGTGCTATTGGAATTTCAAACTTTAACGAAGAAAAAATCCAGGAATTGCTGGAAGCTGGTACCGTGATGCCACAAGTAAACCAAATGGAATTTAATCCATTGGTTCAAGAAGAATCACTCTTCACTTATATGAACGGGATTGGGATGGCAATGGAAGCCTGGGGACCATTGGGCGGTGGCGAAGCACTCTCAAACCCAGCCGTTGAAAAGATTGCGCAAGCCCATGATAAATCAGTTGCTCAAGTGATTTTGCGTTTTGATTACCAAATGGGGGCTATCACGATTCCAAAGTCAGCCCACGAAGAGCGCATTATTGCCAACAGTCAAATTGATGACTTTGTTTTGTCACCCGATGAAGTGGCTGAAATTAAGGCACTTAACCAAGAAAAGCACAGTATCTGGTACCCAAGCTTTGCCTGGCACAAGGGTAGCGAGACCACTGGAGTGAAGGACGAAGTTTCTCACTGGGATGACGTCGAAGAATATATGAATAAGCCCGTTCAATAAGCATAACGGCTGAAGGAGGTTCAATGGAAGTTTTAAAGTATCTGGAGGCCTTGCAATACGAATCAGCCGATACCGTGATGGGATCGATTATGAGTGCGACTGATTTTCCAGCGTTAGCCGGAATTGAGGATGCCTGTGACGTTCAGCACAGCACGACGAACCAACACGATTTACAGCAAATTGCGCGTTATCAACCAATGTTTTATAACGTGGCCGAACATCGCCTGGTGAACCAAGCGGATGTCTTGCGCTTGCTGGATTTAGTGACACAAAAACAATAATCGAGTAGCTCCGCCGTGAATGGTGGAGCTTTTTTGCTCGAGTTGAATAAGTGATGCGATACATGGGTTCAACTCATGAATCAAGTGGCCGTCAATCATATCGTCTTCACGGTGAGCAACCAGGGCTAATGCTCAGAAAAAGAACATTTACTAATTTATGTGTATAAAATGATAAAAAGATGAGGGATTGATTTGATTTTTATTTGATACCGTGCTTTAATAAAGGCATAAATTAATTTACGGAGGACAAAAACATGTTGAAAGCACGGACGACGGTTCGATTTTATAGCTATTGGTAAAGCGTCTGCTTGATTCGCACAGAATGGAGCAGATACTCCATTTTGTGTGGCCAATAGCTTCAACATGTTCCTCGGTCACGCACACGGTTACTTACCATGGCGGACCGAGACCAGGATTCGGTACAAACTCTCGTGGTGGTAAGGGACCAGCACGAGAGTTTTTTTATTGGCTTTTTGTATGGTTAAAGGAGAATAGGATGATTATCGAATTTGCATCAAGTACCGACCCAAAGATTCAATCTTTAAAGGAGCGTTTTGCTGAAAAAACGGATGTCTTTATTCATGGGAGACGAATTGCTTTGACGGGCTTAACGACCGCTGATTTAACAGAGGCTGAACGGGCAGCAGTCACAGACATTATTCTCGACCATCCAAAGGCTGTCCAAAGTAGTCGGGCGTTACATCCCGAGGACATTGTCGTCAAGACAACCCATAGTCAAATTGACCATCAGAGTCTAACGTTAATGGCTGGACCTTGTTCAGTTGAATCGAAGGAACACGTCTTTTTAATGGCAGAGGCGGCTAAGAAGACTGGGGCAACTGTTTTGCGTGGTGGCGCTTTTAAACCACGGACGTCACCATACTCTTTCCAGGGGCTTGGCGAAGAGGGGCTGAAATACCTTCGCGAAGCAGCGGATGCTTTCGATTTGGACGTGGTCACTGAAGTAATGGATGAAAGCCATGTTGACTTAGTGGGCCAGTATACCGATATTTTCCAAATTGGTGCACGTAATATGCAGAACTTTTCACTGCTAAAGGCGGTCGGTCAGACACAGATTCCCGTGATGTTGAAGCGCGGCATGTCCGCCACGATTGATGATATTTTAAACGCTGCAGAATATATTGCAGCAGGTGGCAACCAGCAAATTATTTTGGTTGAGCGTGGCATCCGGACTTTTGATAATAAATACACCCGCAACACGCTCGATGTTGGCGCAGTTCCCGTCTTGCGGGCGTTATCGCCATACCCAGTCATGGTTGACCCAAGCCATGCGGCTGGCTACGAGAGCTTAGTCGGTCCTGAGGCCTTGGCCGGGGTGGCAGCGGGTGCAGCTGGCTTGATTATTGAAATTCACGATCATCCAAATCAGGCTTTTTCCGATGGCCCTCAGGCATTGTTGCCAAAGCAATTAGAAGAACTGGCAAACCAGTCCCGTGCCATTCACAGTATTATTCGGGGGTAAAGCCATGAGTATGATTCCGGTAAAAATGCCAAATCAGTCTTACGATGTCGTAATTGAAAATGGCTTGCTAAAGACACTTGGCGACCGTGTCCGTCAAGTCTGGTCACCGCGCAAAGTCGCCATTATCACGGACGACAATGTTGGTCCCCTGTACCTCGACCAAGTTACACATTCATTGACGGAAGCCAGCTTTACGGTGGTTACTGCCGTGGTTCCTCATGGGGAACATTCAAAGTCATTAGCCCAGTTAGAAAAATTGGCCCAACAGTTGGCAGCAGCGTCCTTTAATCGGACCGATAGTCTGTTAGCCCTCGGCGGAGGCGTAGTTGGCGATTTGACCGGTCTGTTGGCCTCGGTTTATATGCGGGGCATTGATTTTATTCAGGTCCCGACCTCCTTGCTCGCCCAGGTAGATAGTTCGGTGGGTGGTAAGACGGCAGTCGACGTGGCTCAAGTGAAAAATTTACTGGGAACTTTTTACCAGCCAGACTTGGTTCTGATTGATCCGCAAATGCTAAAAACGTTACCACAGCGAGACTTGGTCGAGGGTTATGGTGAGATAGTCAAGGCTGGAGCCTTAGTTGGGGGCGACTTTTGGTCCCTGATTTTACAAATTAATTCGCCGGCAACCATTTTGCAAGAAGCGGCTAAGTTAATTCATTTTGCGCTTAACTTTAAGGTTGAAGTGACTAGCCAGGATGAACGTGAGGGCGGCCAACGGCAACTATTGAATTTTGGTCATACAATCGGTCATGGGGTTGAGTCACTGGCAAACGGTGACCTTCGCCATGGGGAGGCGGTTAGCTTAGGGCTGATTGCGATTAGCACAATCTTTGCTGATCAAGACGAAACCCATGAGGTATTGGATAAGCTACGAAACCGCTTAGAAGCTGTCGACTTACCCGTGACATCGTCCATATTAACTGATGATGGTTTAATGGACAAAATTAAAAACGACAAGAAAAACCGTCATGGTTATTTGAATGTCGTTTACCTAACCGCTATCGGCCAACCCAAAATCGAAAAAATCAGCTTAGCTGATTTGGCAGCTAAGATTAATCACGCAGACTTTTCATAACAATTGATTAAATTAAAAAGAAGTTAGTCGAAAAGTATTTTTCGGCTAACTTCTTTTGTTTGTTGATTGAAATTAAGAGGACCAGCGTTGTTAAAGCTGGTCAGAAAAATTTTGGAGGTCTGCCCGGTACAGCCTTGGAACTTGGCTAAGGTCGAAAACGGTCGTAGCGCCCAAAAGGGTCATTAATTCAGGCAGGGCCTGTTGCCAGTTCTCGATTTCTTGTTGCAGGGCTGAGGGGCTCTTTGTCATTAAGACTTGCAGGAAGTGACCAGCGGACGAGGTTGTTTTCGCTCCCAAAATTAAGGCAGTCACAACATTGTTGATGGATTGAATCCCGCCTGTGGCAATTAACGGTGAATCAATAGCGGCCTTTTGTCCTGCTAAGAGCGATTCAACCGTGCTGAGCCCAAAGGGACTTAAGTCCAAGGGGTTCTTATTTTGCCGGTCACGGCGCTGCTCAATTTGGGCAAAGCTCGTTCCATTACCACCACCAACGTTAATGGCTGCTGGTTTGAGTGCTGACAGTTGCTTGAGCAAATCGGGGCCCATGCCAAAACCAACTTCCTTGATGATGACCGGTACGGGCGATTTAGCAATGACGGTGGCTAAGTTATCGAGCCAGTAAAAGCGCCGATCGCCTTCCGCCATGGCCAGTTCTTGGCCTAAATTGACATGAAGTTCGATGGCATTGGCATCAATCATGTCGATCGCTGCTTGAACATTTTGGATGGGATGGTCAGCGCCGAGGTTGGCAATTAAAAATCCCTCAGGGTGATTTTGCCGCACAACACGGTAGGATTCGACCTGACTGCTATCTTTTAAGGCAACGGATTGTGAACCAACCGCCATCGCTAAGCCTGTCTTTTGAGCAACGGTGGCCAAATCAGCGTTGACCTTGGTACTAGCAACGGAGCCGCCAGTCATGGCCTCAATGTAAAAGGGCCAGGCAAAGTCTGCGCCAAGGATGTGGGTGGTCGTTTGGACGTCAGCAACCGCCATGTCTTTCAGTGGTCCCGGGACCCAACGGACAGCATCAAAGCCCGGCCCAATCACTGGGTTTTCCTTGTCACGCCAAAACTTGGTTGCCAGCGAAAGGTGTTCGTTTTTACGGTTTGAATGAGTAGTGGCCATCTTAAAATTCTTTCACAGTAACACGGAATCTTGCCAGAGTCCTGGTAAGAGAAGGTGGAGGGCTGTTCCTTGGCTAGCTTGATGAAAGCCGTGCCCTTGGGTTTGGTTTTCAAAGACAACAAAGCCGTTATCACCATAGCCGGCACCAGAAACCTTACCGGCGAGGCCTCTTTGCCCTAAGAGCGTCAAAAATTGACTGAGGGCGGGGGTCAGGTAACCGGTTGGCAGGGCCTTTTTCAAAAGGTCCTGGTTGTTCTTGAGTCCTTGCATCAAGCCATGGTAATCATGGTTTTCAATCGCTAAGGCCGCCTTTGTCACAGCTTCTTTTGATTGACGGGCAAAATCAGTTTGCCAAAAGCCCTTGGCGAGCGCCTTTTTTGTTGAGGCAGGTTGGAAAGTGGCGACGATACCAATTTGCCAATTTTTTGGCCAAGGAAGGGGTTTGATGGCGAGGTTCGACCAGTCGAGCTTTGAAAAATCAGACAGAGTGAGCGTTTTGGAATCTACTTGGTTTAGCCAGTCGGGTGCTTGATAAAAAATCACACCGGTAAAAGTAGCCGAGGCTAAATCACCAAGGGAACCAGAACCCTGAATAAAGTAGTGGGCGAAGGCCGCTTGGCGGAAAATAGCTGGCAGGTAGTCTTTTTGATTAAAGTATGTGACCAAACCCTTGATGATGGCAACCGAAACGGCAGCCGATGATCCTAAGCCGAGCTTATTGTGGTCAACCGCCATTTGCGAGGAAATCGTCAACGATAAGCCGGGGTGTTGCGTTAGATTAAGGTCTAGGTGTTCTTGGTAGAAGAGTACCAAAGCCGCCTTGACAAAGGACCAGGGCCCTAAGAAGGAGTCGCTTGTTTCTTGGTTTAACTCGGCCAAGGCCGACCAGGTTAAAACAAGTGGTTCTGGCATGGTGTCTGATTTAACGACCAAAGATCCTGGCATGAGGCGGTTGGTTGCTGCAACACGAATGGTCAAACCACGGTCAACAGCAGCCAAAAGAGCCGGTTGCCCGGGTTTTGTGACAGCATATTCGCCGGCTAAAAAGAGTTTGCCGGGGACTTTGACGGTGGTTGTTTTCATTGCAGATGTCCTTTAGTCTTCAAAGCTAATACCGGGACCTGGTGTTGCGATTTGGAGGCACAACTTGCGGAACTTTTCTTGAAGCTTATCTTTGATGGTTTCAGCCTGGTCTTGGCTAGTAATAATCTTAACGTTTGGACCGGCATCAATCGTGGCGTAGGCCAGGAAGCCTTCGGCACGGAGTTCCTTAACAAAGGCCAAAACATCGAGAGTCATTTGGTTAAAGTAAGTAAAGCGCCGGTCAGTGGCCGTAATGTTTAATTCATGCATGGCCAAGGCGTTTTCTTCGGCTAGTTCGCCAATTTTTTGTAGGTTTTGGTTGGCGATGGCTTCTTGCATAGCCGTAAATTGGGCATGTGATTTTTCAACCCATTCTGAGTACTTGGGTGAGGTCATCGCCCGCATCATCCCATCAGAAGACGAAACTTTTTTAACGGTTCCAGTGATTTCGCAAACCACGAGGGCGATTGGCAAATCAGTGGCTGGCAATGCTTCGGCAAAAGAGGATTGATTATCGGTTCCTTCGTGCCAAACGGCAAAACCAGGGAAAAATGACCGAGTTGCTGATCCAGAACCCCGGCGTGCTAGGCGAGATAGATCCGTTAAGGACAAATCCCAGTTTTGATGACGGGCAACGGCGGCCGTCAAGGCAGCAAAGGATGAAGCCGAAGAGGCGAGACCTGCAGCGGTCGGAACCGTATTTTTGGAAACAACTGTGAGGGGACCAAAGTCTTCAATTTCTTCACGTAAAAAATCGAGGAAATTATGGATTCGCGTTGGGTCCTGCATCATGTTGTTAATCAACAGGGTATCTTCCGTACCTGCCGTTACCATGGTCTCGGTATAAAATTCATTTAGCGTCAGAGACAATGACGAAGTGGTTGGGAGGTTGAGCGTCTTATCTTTTTTACCCCAGTATTTGATGAAGGCAATATTAGTATGCGCTTTGGCAGTTGTTGTTTTATCAGTCACAGTGCTTTCCTCGGTGAAAGTATTTTAAATTTTTGGGTGATTAATCAGTTTGAGGACCACCTGCAGTATTTTGTTTTTAAAAAACAAAGTTGGGCCAGGTGGAAAATCTAAGCTGATTTTTAATGTGCTGCTGAGAGCGGCTGAATCCAAGTTTCCTTGGCTCCGGACTGTTTGAGGGCGGCAGCAATTTTTTGCGCCTGGTCGTCATTTTCTGCCAGGGCAAACATCGCACCGCCAATGCCAGACCCGGTTAACTTGGCGCCCAGTGCGTCTGCTTGTAAAGCGGCATTAACAAGGGTGTCTAGCTTTGGGTGCGAAACTTGAAGGATTTGCAGATCCTTGTGGGCATCAGTAAAGAGCTGGCCCAGCGTTTTGGGATCGTTATTGGCTAGGGCTTCCTTCACTAAGAAGGCTAGCTGGCCGAGGTGGTTAATGGCCCCCCAAGTTGGTTCATAATTTTTCTTGAGCTGGTCCTTAACAATGTTAACGGCTCGAACGGTTTGACCGCGAACACCGGTATCCGCCAGGACGAGGGTCGCTTCCAAATTAGTTTGGAAGGTATCGATTTGTTGCTGGTGGAACCAGACGGGTTCAACGGCCGAGACCGTGGCAGCATCGATGCCAGAAGGTGAACCGTGGGAAATACTTTCAGCCAAATTCGTATAAAAATTCAGTTGGTCCTGACTTAAGTCTTGTCTGGTCCAGTCAAAGAAGGCCCGTGTGATGGCTGTTGCTAGGGCCGCTGAAGCGCCAAAGCCTCGTTCTTGGGGGATGAGCGATTGTACCTCTAATAAGAATGGTTGGTCAGGTTCAACCAGGTTTTCTAGCAGGGCGATGATTAACTGGCGTAAGCCTTCTAAATCAGCGCCAAGATTGGCCAGGTCAAAGGCCTGTTCACCTAAAATAATCATTTGGCCACTAGCAATCGCTTGAACGCTTGCCGTGACTTTGAGGCTCAAAAGAGGGATGGCGACGGCCGGTTGTTGGTAAACAACGGCATGGTCGCCGATAAGAATGGCTTTGGCGTGCGAATGGCCAAAGCCAGCATGATTTTTTTCCATATAAAGACTCCAATTACTGCTAATATTGTACCGCACTAGGCTAAGTAGTGTAAAATAACTACGAGAGCAAAATGAAATTTAGGTCTAAAAATGACAGTTTTTGGCCCAAATATGTCTTGGTCTCGATGATGAGAAAGGAGTCCTGATGAAAAAATCAGCCGCCTTTGTGATTGTCGATTTGGAAACTACTAACCCCTCCGTTGAAAAGGGAGGGCGAATTATTCAAATCGGGATGACCTTTGTAAAAAATAAAAAGATTGTGGAACACTTCGATTCATTCGTGAATCCAGGGCAAACAATCGATAAAAAAATTCAACAATTAACCCATATTAGCCAAAAAGATGTGCGGGATGCGCCGTTCTTTGAAGAACTGGCCCCATCGTTGCGCGGGTTGTTAAAGGACCAGGTTTTTGTTGCCCATAACGTGAACTTTGATTACCCGTATTTAAATGCCGAATTTGCCCGGGTTGGTTTGCCTGAGCTGGACCTCTTGGCAATCGATACCGTTCAACTGGCCCAGATTCTTTACCCAACGGCACCAGGCTACCGCTTGTCTGATTTGACAAAGTACCTCGACTTGCCTCTGGTTCAAGCTCACCGGGCTAACGCTGATGCGGAGGCAACAGCCTATTTGATGTTGTCGCTTTGGCACAAGGCCCAGAGCTTACCTGAAAAGACGAAGAAGGAACTCTTGAGTGTGGATTGGAGTCTGTTGCGTCAAAGCCAGGATTTCTTGGCGATGGCGATGAAAGACCGGTCCCCGGCTCCGGCATTTTTGGCCGAACGTGAAGAGACGTTAAGCCGACCGTCCAACCGAAGCAAAGATTCAAACCAGAACAAAAAAGGCGCCGACGTGCCTTATCCGAAGACGCTTGCTGATAAGGATGCCGCTTTAGGTCCTGGTTTCTTGGTCGAAGAGGACCAGGGTCAGGTGATGGACCAGGTGCAGCGTTTTTTGCAACAACGGCAAAGAGCGGTCTGGCAGTTAACGACACCGCCGGAAGTTAAGAAGACGTTGTCGTATTTATTGCCACTCTTTTATCAAAATCGCCAACAGGCGACATACCTGCTGGCCCATGACATTACGCTCTTGAACCATCAGGATGCTATCCTAGCGGAATTACAGGAGCGACTGCCCGGGACTAACTTATCGGTGGCGAAACTCTATGCGCCGCGCGATTACCTGGATGAGAAGAAGTTTCAAAAGGTTCTGGCGGCAGCTAGAAGCCAAGGTGGTGCCTTTTGGCAAGCGCGTGTCCTGGTTTGGTTAGCCGAAAGTCCTGATTTAGCCCTCATTGATTTGCCAAAAGGTGTGCAAAATCAGCCTGGCTTGGCAGCGGTCCGTTCTGATGAAACGGGTCCGGCCTTTATCCAAGCCTTTGACAAGGCGGCTCAGGCGGATGTGGTTCTTTTGACCTTCGCGGCCTTCTTTGTCATTTCGGAGGATTTGGAAAAGGCAAGCAAGTATCATGATCGGCCCGTGGCCATTTTGGAAAAGCCCATTGCGCTTTTGACTGCCATTCAAGAGGGCTTCGGTCTGACGTTGCCTTTGAGCTTTTACCAAGACCAGGTAGCCCGCTTGGCTGATTTGGCAGCTAGCTTGCCGAAGAAGACACAGGGTCAGTGGAAGGTGGCACTCCACAACTGGGAAGAGGCCAGCAATAAGATTGATGGTCAAGCTGAAGATATCGGTCTGGTGAAGACCGGCAAGGCGGTTTTGAATCGTTTGTTGGACTTAGTTGATTTGGCTGCTAAGGCTGATTTTAACCACAAATTGACGCAAGCGGATTTGACGGCTAAATTAGCTAAGCTTTCGTGGCTATCAGCGCACCAGGAATACTTAGCCAACATCTCCTGGCACATCCAAAAGGAGCTGGCCGTCCAAAATCTAATTTTTGAGGTCAAGGCTGATTTGTTGTACCAAAAGTACTTTTTGAAGCAGGTGGATAAAGTCCTAGTCGTTTCGTCTTACTTACCGGATGATTTAGCAACATTTTTAGCCCAGACTCCGGGGGCCTTGTTGCCGGAGAAAAGTGAATTTGAGGGGACAACGGAAAATCAGTTGACAACGGTACTGACCACGAGCCGTAATGAAGACCAGCAGATTGAACAGCTGGTTTTGGCCAAGGTTCAGCACTTTGTTCTGATTGTGGAGGACCACGCCGCCTTGAAGCATTGGTACTACAAGTTATCGGACCGCTATGGTGATGACTACGTTGTCTATGCACAGGACATTTCAGCGCCCCTCATTAAGGCTGCCCGCCAAAGCAGCCAGGAAGAACAGTCAATTTTGATTGTCCTACCAGAATACTTGTCGGCGATTTGGCAGCAAAGTCTACAAGTGCCGGAGGTGGCCGTCATTTCACAGGCCCACCGCTGGGTTGATGTGACAACGCTCACACCGCTATTGATTGCCCTTCAAAAACAAGAAAAGTCCGTTTTACTTGCTTCCTTTAACCAGGGACAAGTTAAAGCGCTTTCGGATCGATTGGCAACTGTTAATAGTCGGTACAAACGGGTAAAAGCGAACTTTTATCAAAAAAAGCTTTCATAAAATTAAGAAAAGACAGCCAATATCGGCTGCCTTTTTTGTTAAAAAGATAATTTATTTTGTCAGGAGTGTTGACATGAGAAAAAATCTCATGTATATTAATGGCAACTTAATAAGTAATAGAGGTCGCAACCAACAAGAGTACCGAACATTGTTCGCGAAAGGGGCGGTTGCCGAAGCTGATGGGGTCAGAGCCATTTCGCTGGGCCAATAGTTAAGAGCTATTGGACTGTCGCTGCAAATGCAGCGGGGAGCTATTCAACTGTTTTTTTGTGACTATTTTTAGACAATAATCCAAACGACAGGGATAAACCCCCGTTGTTTGGATTTTTTTATTGCCTAAGGAGGCTCACATGGTTGTCGCTAATCACCGTCCAAGTCGTTTATTGATTTCAAAGGCAGCGGTGGCCAAAAATTTAAAAGTCATGCGTGAGAGTAGCCACGCTAACTTTATTTTCATGACGGTGAAGGCCAATGCTTATGGCTTTGGTTTGTTGGAAATGAGTCAGGCTGCTGTTGAAGGTGGTGCCGATGGCTTAGCCGTTGCTGTGATGGATGAGGCAATTGCCTTACGGAAAGCCGGCTTTTGTCAGCCAATCTTGGTTTTGGGCCTCACGTCTCCTGATTTTGCCCAGCTAATGGCCGATTATCAAATCATTGCCACGGTTGCTGATCGTGAAACTTTGAAGCAGGCGGAAGCCAATTTGCGTCTTGGCGGTCCAAAGCTCCAGGTTAACTTGGCGGTCGACACGGGCATGGGCCGGATTGGTTTTCGTAACCGAGAAGAGTTAAGCGCTGCTATTGATGACGTTCAAGATGCTGATTTCTTACTTTACCAAGGCATTATGACTCACTTTGCTACGGCCGATGATGTTGACACGACATACTTTGAAGGGCAGCTAGCAACCTGGCATGAGTTAACCGATGGCTTGCCAATGCCACCGATGGTTCACCTGGCTAACTCGGCCGCAGCTTTATACCGGGTTGGTCAGATGCCAATGGATGTCATTCGAGCAGGAACTTCGGTCTATGGTATTGAGCCATCCGAAGGGATATTAAAGCCTGACAATTACCTGGAACCGGTCTTGACACTCGAATCCGAGGTGGTCATGATTAAGCAACTGCCAACAGGTGCCTCCGTTTCCTATGGTGCCACTTACCAAACCACCAAGCCCCAATGGATCGCGACTTTGCCAATCGGCTACGGGGATGGCCTACCACGTGAAGCAGTTGGCTTTGAGGTTTTGGTCAACGGCCAGAAAGCCCCAATTGTTGGCAAGTTAGCCATGGACCAACTGATGATTGCTCTCGAAGAACCAGTTCAGGTTGGAACTAAGGTGACTTTCATTGGTAAAAATCAGGACAAGGAAAACACACTGATTGACTTTTCCCACTATTGCGAAATCGATCCATGGGAAATCACCATTCGTTTCCAAGACCGCTTAGCACGATACCTGGTTGATTAAGCCCATCTAATAATATTTTGATTGAAAAGAGAGAAGAAGGAAAGATTCTTATGTCAAACCACTTGCAAGTAAACGACCAAGACCAACTCATGATTGGCGGCGTGTTAGCCACTGATTTGGCCAAGGAATACCAAACGCCACTGTACGTTTATGATGTTTTGACCATGCGCGAGCAGATGCGCGCCTTCAAGCAGGCCTTTGAACAATCCGGTCAAAAAGGGGCCGTTGCCTATGCTTCCAAAGCATTTGCTTGCCAGGCCATGTACCAGGTAGTTGCTGAAGAAGGTTTGCACTTGGACCTTGTTTCCGCCGGTGAAATCTACACGGCGGTGGCCGCCGGCTTCCCGATGGCCAATGTTTCTTATAACGGAAACAACAAGTCACTGGCTGATTTGACCTTTGCCGTTGAATCCGGGGTTGGTACGATTATCGTTGATAATTTCTTGGAACTTGACCTCTTGCACCGGGTTATGGCCGGCCGAGAGGGACAACAAAATGTGATTTTGCGAGTGGTTCCTGGCGTGTCAGCCCACACTCATGATTACATTCAAACCGGTCAAGTCGACTCCAAATTCGGTTTTGATTTGGAATCTGGTCAAGCTAAGCGAGCTTATGAAATCGCTGAAGGCGATGAAAGCTTGCACCTGCTTGGTTTGTCAGCCCACATCGGTTCTCAAATTTTTGAGGAAGATGGCTTTGAATTAGCCGGCCAGAAATTAGTTGACCTGTGTGCTTCATGGGATTACCAACCAGAAGTATTGGACCTTGGCGGTGGCTTTGGAATTGCCTACACGGATGCTGATAAGCCACGCCTACCAGAAGACCTCGTTTTGGCCTTACTGAAGAGCGTCCAGGAACAAACGGCTAAGAAGGGCATGACCCAACCGGATATTTGGATTGAGCCAGGGCGTTCAATCGCAGGACCAGCCGGTTACAGCTTGTACACCGTTGGTTCTCGCAAGGATATCCCGGGTGTGCGGACTTACTTGGCCGTTGATGGGGGAATGGGTGATAACATTCGTCCAGCCCTTTACCAGGCTGATTATCAGGCGGTCTTGGCCAACAACGTTCATGGAGCGCCGGCAGAACATGTCCGCTTAGTGGGTAAGTATTGTGAGTCGGGGGATGTCTTGATTCAAGATCAAGAATTGCCAGCAACAGAGCCAGGCGACTTGGTCGCCGTTTTGAATACCGGTGCTTACGGGTACTCAATGGCTTCCCGCTACAACCGCAATCCTGTGCCAGCCGTGGTTTTTGTTGAAAACGGCCTCTCACAACTGGTGGTAGAAGGCGAAAGCCTAGCTGATTTGACCAGCCATGACCGGGCTTACCAGTTACCTGGCAAGTGGTAAAATCAGCAGTGGCAAGGTTTGGTTGATTTCATTAACCTACCTTGCCCGACTGAAAGAAACAATTAGATTTAAATAAGAAGAAAACAACTCGAAAAGGAAAACAAAAACATGACTGAAATGGATACAGCGGCGATTATTAATTACTTGGCAACTTCTAAGAAGAAGACACCGGCAAAGGTGACCTTAGCAGGTGATTTGGCTCAAATTACTTGGCCAAATGATGTGCAAGCCTTTATTGAAGAAAAAACTGGGACTGTATTTGGTGATATGCAGGTTATCCAACCAATTTTGGATGACAACCAGGCAGCCATTACTGACTACCACGTTGAACTAATTGCCCGTAATTCCGGGGTGCCATTGTTGAACACCCAGCACTTGAATGCCCGCATTGAACCAGGGGCCTTGATTCGTGACCGAGTTCAAATCGATGACCAGGTCGTGGTTATGATGGGGGCGGTGATTAACATTGGTGCCAAAATTGGTGTTGGATCGATGATTGACATGGGCGCTGTTCTGGGTGGCCGAGCTGAAGTTGGAAAGAACTGCCATATTGGTGCCGGTGCTGTTTTGGCAGGTGTGATTGAACCTGCTTCAGCAGAACCTGTCCGTGTTGGCGATGGTGCTTTGGTTGGCGCCAACGCCGTTGTCATCGAAGGGGTTCAAGTTGGTGCCGGAGCGGTTGTTGCCGCAGGTGCCATCGTGACAGAAGACGTTCCTGAAAGAACGGTTGTGGCTGGTGTACCGGCTAAGGTCATTAAGCAAATCGATGCTCAAACAGAGCAAAAGACGGCCTTGGTTGCTGCCTTACGCGATTTGTAAACACAAAGTTTGCTAGCAAACGACTGGAAGATGGCCGCGCAACCTAGCTGATTAGAGAGAAGTTTTCATGGTCCATGAAAGGGAGGCTTTGATGTCCGATTCAACAATTAATTTAGCGCAGGTTCGGCGCGACTTACACGCCATTCCAGAGTTGGCTTTGCATGAAGTACAAACGCAACAATATTTGAAAAAAACAATTGCCGCCTTTGCGAGTGATTTCTTAACAATCAAAGAGGTACCAGAAGTTGAAACGGCCCTGTTGGTCCGCTTGGCGGGATCAAATTCGGAGAAAACAATTGGCTACCGGGCTGATATTGACGCCTTACCAATTGAGGAAGAAACAGGCCTGCCTTTTGCTTCGAAACACCCCGGTGTGATGCATGCCTGTGGTCACGATATTCATATGACGGTTGCCTTGGGAATTTTGGCTTACTTTGCAAAAAATCAGCCTAAAGATAATCTGATTTTTATTTTTCAACCGGCAGAAGAATCCGAGGCCGGGGGTAAACGTTTGTATGAAGCCGGCGCGCTCACGGGTGATTTTAAACCAGATGAACTTTATGCCTTGCATGACCAGCCAGCCATGCCGGCCGGTCAGATTGCAACCAAAAAGGGTACACTTTTTGCCGGGACAACGGAGATTCATCTTCAGATTGTTGGCCAGGGTGGTCACGCAGCCTATCCCCAGCAGGCTAAGGACGCTTTGGTTGCCGCTGCTGCCTTTGTCAGCCAGGTGCAAACCGTGGTTTCCCGCAATGTTGACCCCATTCATGGTGGGGTCGTGACAATTGGATCCTTTCATGCCGGCACGATTGGCAACGTCATTGCTGGTGAAGCTAAATTAGCTGGGACGATTCGGGCCTTTACCCAAGCGGACTTGGAGATGATGCAAAAACGGGTCCGCGCAATTGCGGATGGGATTGCCGTTGCCTTTGGTGTTCAAATGAACTTGGAGCTCATTCAGGGTGGTTATTACCCGGTTGAAAATGATCCAAAAACAACGGCAGCCTTTATGGCTTTTATGGAAGAAGATCCGGAAGTTGACTTTGCAGAAGCACAGCCGGCAATGACTGGCGAAGACTTCGGCTTCCTACTAAATAAGTTCCCAGGCACGATGTTTTGGCTTGGGGTTGGTGACCCCAAACACAGCCTCCATGATGCCCGGCTAAACCCCGATGAGCAGGCCTTAAACGCCGGTGTTCAGGCAATGGTTGCCTATTTTAAACAACGAATGGCCCAATAAGTAGCACCCAGGTAAACTGATTTTTCAGCTTGCCGGTTAAAAATGATGAAAGAAATACAAGAAATCGCTATAGCTAAAGATGAAAGAGGATGGCTTTTGATGATGACAGCAAATTTGATTACCGCATTAATTACCCCATTTACCAGTCAGGACGAAATTGATTATGAGGCTTTGGACCGTTTAACGGATAAGTTATTGAGTGAAGGAACGCAGGGCTTTGTCATCGGTGGTACAACCGGTGAATCACCTACGTTGACGGAGGAGGAACGCCTGTCCTTGTACCGTCACTTTGCCCAGTATGTGAACGGCCGGGGACCTGTTATTGCTAACGTTGGGACAAACAACACGGCAGAGTCCGTGGCCTTGGCTGAGACAGCCAGCCAAATCGAGGGTGTGACTGGCATTTTGGCTGTTACGCCTTACTACAACAAGCCCGATCAGGACGGCATGATTGCCCACTTTACGGCCATCGCCAATGCCAGCCAAGTACCATTGATGTTGTATAACATTCCTGGTCGATCAAGCGTTTCATTGACGAATGATTCTGTCTTATTCTTGGCTCACCATCCAAATATTAATGCGGTTAAGCAAGTGACTTCAATTGATGACTTGGCCGTTTTGGTTGATCAAGCGCCAGAAGGCTTTGCTGTTTACACCGGTGAAGATAGCCAAACATTGGCGGCAAAGGCCATTGGCTGCGCGGGCACGATTTCGGTGGCATCACACCTCTATGGTCGTGAGATGCAGGCACTCTTTGCCGCTCTTGAAGCAGGTGATGTAGCCTTGGCGGGTCAGTACCAACGCTTCTTAACACCACGGATGAATGTTTTGTTCTCTCATCCATCGCCAAGTCCCATAAAGGCCATCTTAGCTAAGCAAGGCTTGATTGAAAATCAGTTACGTTTACCATTGCTGCCATTGACTGAGCAGCAAACAGCAGAAGTAGAGGCCGTATTAGGCCGGCAAGGAGTTGTTGCATGAAAACCGTCTTTCTCGCAGGCGCCCAAGGGAAAATGGGCCAGTCGATTGAAAAGTTGATCGAGGACCAAGCTGATTTTTCATTAGCTGGCCGCTTAACGACTAAAAGGGCGCTCGACCAACAGCCGGATTATCAAGAAGGCACTGTTCCAACCTTTATCGACTTAGCAGACATTAACGTCAATGCTGATGTTTGGGTTGATGTGACTAATCCTGCTGTTGCCTTTGAAAATGGCCAATACGCCTTGACTCATGGTTTTGACTTGGTAATGGGGACGTCTGGCTTACAAGCAGATGATTTTGAAAAATTGCGAGCCTTGGCCTTGGAAAATGACCAATCTTCCTTGGTTGTTCCTAACTTTTCAATTACAGCGGTTTTGTTGATGCAGTTTGCCGGTCAAGCAGCTAAGTACTTGCCTGCAGCCGAAATCATCGAGGCCCACCATGAGGACAAGGTCGATGCACCATCTGGGACGGCAAAGGCCACCGCTGATTTGATTGTTGCTGCTCGTCAAGAAGAACCTGCTATTCCACATTCGGACGCTTTGGCCCGTGGTGATCAAAGTCAGGGAGTACCGGTGCATGCCATGCGTTTGCCAGGCATCTTAGCCGAGGAGACAGTTGTCTTTGGTTCTGCTGGAGAAACGTTAACAATTAAACAATCCACAAATAATCGTTCGTCTTTCATGACTGGAGTCGCTCGTTCAATTCGAAAAGTCGATGAAATTGATGGATTAGAGATTGGATTAGATAAAATCCTCTAATTTATTTTTAATAATATGGTAGAATGGTGCAAAGCAATGTAAAAGGATTTGTTTAGAATAGAATAGGAGTGGTTTTCATGGTTCAAGTCAAAGAAAGTTTGTCGAAGCAGTATAACCAATTGTTCGAGATCGTGCCGCCAGCGGCCATCCGAGCAGTTGACATCAAGTTGTCCGCAGTTCCGGATATCATCAAGCTCACCCTTGGTGAACCTGATTTTGCGGTTCCAGATGTAGTCAAGGAGGCCGTTAAAAAAGCGGTTGATGATAATGACTCACATTATGCGCCTTCACAGGGAACTTTGGCTTTGCGTCAGGCTATTTCCGACTATGTTCATGAACGTTTGTCTGGTCCAGTCTATGATTCAGAAAGTGAAATTTCGGTGACAATCGGAGCTTCAGAAGCCATCTATGATTCATTGTCTGCACTCTTTAACCGCGGTGAAACAATCTTGGTGCCAACACCAACATTTTGTTTCTATCAAGCTGAGGCCTTGCGCCTTGGCTTGAAGGTGGTTGAAATTAACACGGCGCCATCTTATCTGTTTACGGCAGAAATGTTTGAAAAGGCAATTCAAGAGCACCCAGAAGCAAGGGGCTTGGTTTTAAACTTCCCTGGTAACCCAACTGGTGTTACCTATGATGAACAAGAGCTTAAAGATTTGGCTGTAGCCATTAAGAAGACGGATATCTTAGTTTTGTCGGATGAAATTTATGCGGAATTGACTTATGGTCAAACACATAAGTCGATTACGAACTATATTCCAGAACAAACCATCTTGATTAGTGGTTTGTCAAAGTCACATGCAATGACCGGTTACCGAGTTGGCTTTATTGCCGGTCCAAAAGCTTTGATGAAGATGGTTGGCTTGGCCCATTCCGGTGTTGTCACGACAGCGCCCGGACCAATGATGGCCGGTGCTCTAGCTGCCTTAACAGAAGCCAGGGAAGCGCCAAAGGCAATGCGTGATATCTACCAAAAGCGCCGCGATATTGTCCTAGCTGGCTTGAAGGAAGCGGGCTTTACGGCTCCAACACCAAAGGGTGCCTTTTACATTTTTGCTAAGATTCCTGATTTCTTGCCACAAGACGATGAAGCCTTTGTCTATGAATTAGGTGAAAAGGCCAAGGTAGGAACAATTCCTGGTTCTGTCTTTGGGGCCGGTGGTGAAGGCCACGTTCGCATTTCTTACGCCACTTCGACTGAAAAATTAGAAGAGGCCATGAAGCGAGTGATTGCCTACGCCGAGGCTGCTAAGGAAGCAACTGAACTTTCAACAGCAGAATAACGATTAAATAGCCATGAGCTTGGATATTATCCAATTTCTTGGCTATTTTTTTGCTATAATGAACAATAGTTATGACAAATCGGAGAAAGAATTTTTATGGAAGTTCACGACAACTTACGAGTCAGAATGGCCCGGCCCAAACGTTTTTCTTGGGTTAAATTTTTTATCGTCTTGGTGGCAATTTTCTTGATTGTGGCTGGTGCCATTTATGCCTACGCCTACATGGCATTACAGCCGATGGCCAGAGCTGAATCTAACGTGCAAAAAACGGTTAGTCAAAAAACATCTTTGACGAACCTGCATGGTGTCACAGAAGATGATCGCAACGGCACCATTTATGCCGTGCTTGGTAAGGATAGTGATGGCCAGCAAAAAGTAGCCTTGGTCAAGGGACAGCACGGAACTGTCACGACCTTTGACTTTGGCAATGGCCTGTCACGGGCTGATTTATTAAAGCAAATCAAAGCCAAATACAATCCAAAGAAGGTTTACTCGGCCAATTTGTCGCTCTACCAAAAAACTTTGGTCTGGGAAATCAGCTATGAAAGCCAAAATGGCGACATGAACTATTTGACAATGGATTACAAGACCGGTGCCGTTTACCGGGCAATTAATGGAATTTAGGGAGAAGATGATGTTGCAAGCAAGTGATTTTTCAAAGCGGACCCAGGCTGTTCAACCCTCAGCCACACTCGCAGTTTCTAAAAAAGCCAAGCAGATGGCGGCCGAAGGAATCGACGTGATTAACCTTGGCGTTGGGGAACCTGATTTTACGACGCCCAAGGCCATTAGTGAAGCGGCTATTGAAGCCATCGAAGGCGGTCAAACCTCTTTTTACACGCCCGTCGGTGGGATTTTACCATTAAGAGAAGCAATTGCTGAACAAATGACCGAGAAAACGGGGCAGGTTTTGTCGCCTAACCAGGTGACGGTGACTTCCGGTGCCAAGTTGTCTTTGTACACGATTATGCAGGTACTCTTAAACCCCGGTGACCAAGTTGTAATGCCCGAACCCTATTGGGTTTCGTACGTTGAACAGGTTCGCTTGGCGGGTGGGGTTGCCACCACTGCTAGGCCCAAGACGGCAGCGATGAAGTTGACGCCAGCTGACCTCGATGAGGTTGCCGGACCCGTGAAGTTGATTATTCTTAATAATCCTTCCAATCCAACTGGCCAGGTCTATAGTCGAGATGAAGTTCAGGCACTTTTGGACTGGGCCGACGCCCACGATAGTTTCCTTTTGTCTGATGAAATTTATGGTCAATTGGTTTATAACGGGCAAACGTTTACGTCAGCTTTGTCTTTGAAGGAAATCAAGGACTCCCGCTTGATTATTGTCGATGGGGTTTCAAAATCCTATTCGATGACCGGTTGGCGTCTTGGCTGGACGATTGCCGATGAAAAAATCATTGCTGAAATGAATAAGCTTTTGGGCCACATGACTTCGAATCCGGCCGCCGTTAGCCAGTATGCTGCCTTGGCCGCCTTAACGGTCGACCAACAAATGGTTGAAGATATGCGGACTACCTTTGAGAGTCGGTTGAATGCAACCTACGATAAGTTAACGGCTATTCCGGGCTTGTCTGTTGCACAAAAGCCAGAAGGGGCCTTTTACCTCTTCTTTAAGGTTGATCAAGATCTTTTGGACAAGCTGGGCCTAAAGTCAACGATTGACTTTGCCACTGCGCTCTTGGAGCAGGCTCACGTTGCCATTCCGGCCGGTGAAGGTTTTGGAATGCCGGGCTATTTGCGCCTATCATATGCTAAGGATCAAGAGACGATTAATGAGGCTCTGAACCGTATTTTGGCTTTTGTTCAGTAAGTTTTTGTCCTAGTTGACGACTGCCAAAATTTTTATCATAATAAAGTTAATAAGTAAAATGTGAGGAGTAGGGCATTAGCCCGAATAATTTATGAGTGAAACAACGATTCCAACAATCCAAATTGTCGATGCACCAAAGTACGTCGGCCAAACGGTAAAAATTGGTGCCTGGTTACGGCAAAAGCGTGGGTCCGGAAAGATGGCCTTCTTGCAATTGCGTGACGGAACTGCTTTTTTCCAGGGCGTGGTCGCCAAGGCTGACGTTTCAGAGGAATTGTTTAATTTGGCCAAGGATTTGAAGCAGGAAACATCATTGTATGTGACCGGCGAAATTCATGCAGATGATCGGTCATCATTTGGCTACGAAATCAGCATTACCGGCTTAGAAGTCATTGGTGAAAGTCATGATTACCCAATCACGCCCAAGGAACACGGTACGGAATTTTTGTTTGATGAGCGCCACCTCTACTTGCGTCACATCAAGCCATTTGCCACATTGAAGATTCGCAACACCTTGATTGCAGCCACTTACGAATTCTTCAACCAGGAAGGTTTCATCAAGTTGGATGCTCCTTTGTTGACTGGTTCGGCTCCTGAAGGAACGACCGACTTGTTTGAGACCGATTACTTTGGTCAATCAGCTTACTTGTCACAAACCGGACAATTGTACGCCGAAGCGGGTGCTATGGCCTTTTCAAAGGTCTTTACTTTTGGACCGGCCTTCCGTGCCGAAAAGTCAAAGACACGGCGTCACCTAACAGAATTCTGGATGATTGAGCCTGAAATGGCTTTTATGCACCAGGAGGAATCCTTGGAATTGCAGGAACGCTATGTTGCCTTCTTGATTGAAAAGGTTTTGGAAAGAAATGACCAGGAATTGGACTTGTTAAACCGTGACAAGGATTTGTTGCGCTCTTACACGCAGTTACCATTCCCACGCGTTTCTTATGATGATGCCATCAAGTTGTTGCAAGAAAACGATTTTGACGTGGAATGGGGTGTTGATTTTGGTTCACCTGAAGAAACTTTCTTGGCTAACCATTTCCACAAGCCTGTCTTTATTGTCAACTTTCCGAAGGCAATCAAGGCCTTCTACATGAAGCGCCATCCAGACCGTGATGATGTCGTTATTTCCGCTGATTTGTTGGCACCAGAAGGCTACGGTGAAATTATTGGTGGATCCGAACGTGATACGGATTACGACTATTTGAAAGCTCAGATTGAAAAAGAAGGTTTGGACATGGATGAGTACGGTTGGTACTTGGACTTGCGTAAGTATGGTTCTGTGCCACACTCAGGCTTTGGCCTTGGATTAGAACGAATGGTGACTTTCGTGACTGGCGAAGAACATATTCGCGAAGCTATTCCATTCCCACGGATGACGCACCGCTTGCGTCCATAAAGCAGACAAAAAGCGCCCAAGGGTACCTTGGGCGCTTTTGTAACGATTGATAAGGAGGGTTTGATGGACGATAAATTACAGGCCTTCTTGCAGGCCGGGAGTACTAGCCTGGAAAACGCTTTACTCGTGCATTACCAGGATTTGGGTTTTGACAATGATGATTTGGTCCTTTTCTTGCAGGTTAAACGCCTCCAAGACCAGGGCGACCAAGCCGACCCGAAGGTTGTTGCTCGGATAATGAAAGTCACAGAAAAAACGGTTGTTAGTCGACTGATGTCGATGGTTGATCGTGGGTTAATGAAGGTTGCCGGTCAAGGACGCCAGGGTGAAATCTATGATTTTTTGCCACTTTACGACCGCTTGCTACACGGCCAGGGTCTTAGGCCGGCCAATAATGTTGTTTCGGCTGGTGAAAAAAGCCGTCAAGAAGTTGTCCGGATTTTGCAGGGAGAATTTGGTCGCAACCTTTCTCCTCTGGAAATGCAAACGGTGGCTCAGTGGTTTGACCAAGACCACTTTGATCCAAACATGATGGTCTTGGCGATTCAAGAAGCAGTCGCTAATAATGCTCGAAGTCTGCGCTATATTGAGGCCATCCTGGTGAACTGGCAACGTGATAATTTGGCCTCGCCTCAGGCGGTCCAAATCGCCAAAGAAAAGCGCCGTGGTGTGGTTTATCAAGCAAGGCCGGCCAATGATCAGGGGCAAAATCAGCCTGAAAAAAAGCAGCCAATTGTGCCAACTTTTAAGTTAGATGACCTCTAAAAACATTGAAAACGTAGTCAAAAGCTGAGAAGCGGTTGATTTTATTGTAAAATTAAGCGACCGAGGTTATCCTGGTGAAAACCTAGTAGAGGTTTGGGGCCAGTCTGGTCGACCAGGCAAGCCAGTTTTATTTTTGGACTGACCTGGCTGAGCCGCGTTTGCAGTTGGCCAAGTGTTAATGGCTTTTTGCCAGCGACAAAGGCGACTTCGCTTTGTTGGTTGAAAAAGCGTAATTGCGCCAGGGGCCTGATTTGGTCACGGTCGTCTTTGACTTGGCCAAACACTTCGGTTTGATTTGGTAGGTAAGTTGTTAGGGCAAAGAATTCACTGAGTATCATAGTATTTATATTATAAAAGGAAAATGATGGAAAAGAAATATCGTTTAATGGCAACAGTTGCGGCGGGCTTGGAGTCCGTCTTAGGCCAAGAATTAAAGGACCTGGGCTTTGATGTTCAGGTTGAAAACTACCGAGTCTTCTTTGAAGGGACTCAGGCCGATATTTTACGGGCTAATTTGTGGCTCCGGACTGCTGATCGAGTGAAAATCGTGATTGGTTCCTTTCATGCCACAACCTTTGATGAGCTTTTTGAGGGCATCAAGGCTTTGCCGATGGAAGATTACCTCAATTATGACTCAGAATTTCCGGTGGCGGGAAGGTCTCAAAAATCAGCTTTGCACTCGGTGCCAGATGTCCAGTCAATTACGAAAAAAGCGATTGTTTCCCGCTTGCAGGAAGCCTTTCACGTTCGGACTCGTTTACCAGAAACTGGCTTTTTTGCACAATTAGAAGTGATGGTGGCCAAGGATGAAGTCATGTTGACTTTGGACACAACCGGGCCATCACTCTTTAAGCGCGGTTACCGAGTTGAAAAGGGGCCAGCGCCATTGAAAGAAAACTTTGCGGCAGCCTTAGTGCTGTTAACTAATTGGAAAAAGGACTTACCCTTTGTCGATCCAACCTGCGGTTCTGGAACGATTCCGATTGAAGCTGCTTTGATTGGTCGCAACTTAGCACCAGGTTTGACCCGTGACTTTGATATTGAAAAGATGGACTGGTTTGACCACAGCCTTTCGGATACGATTCGTGATGAGGCCGAAGATCAAGCCGATTACGACACGCCATTGAATATTCGCGGTTATGATATTGATCCGAAAATGGTCAAAATTGCCCAAGAAAACGCTAAGCATGCGGGTTTGTCTCAAGACATTACCTTTGAGGCTCTGGCTGCTGGTGATTGGCAAACAGAAGAAGAGCGTGGCGTCTTAGTGGCGAACCCACCATATGGTCAACGACTCGGTGAACTTGAAGAAGCCGAAGGGCTTTATAAGCAGATGGGAGCGGTTTATAGTCGTCTGCCTTACTGGTCGAAATATATCCTAACTTCTGACCTATCATTTGAAAAAGTTTTTGGTCAAAAAGCGACGAAAAAGCGCAAACTGTTTAACGGGCAGTTACGGGTCGATTATTTCCAGTTTTGGGCTAAAAAAGCCGAAAAAAAGTAAAATATTCCAAATCATAATAAAAAGCAGCAAAAAAAGATTGTCATTTGACAATCTTTTTTTGTGTTTATTTTCAATTTATTTTCTTAAAATTAATAAAAATTAAAAAGTGAGAGGGATTTTTTCTTGAAGAAGATTGAAAGCATTATCGTTACAAAAGTGATTATTTTAAAATAATAAAAGAAACCGTTTTCTTTTTAAATTTGTCTTTTTATAAAGATGCCTTTATAATAAAATTAAAATAAACGAAAATAAAATAAAGGAATGTAAAAATAATGGATACAAATATCAGGAAAAAGTATACGATTTACCAATCACGCCGCGCTTGGCTGGTTGCATCGAGCGTCTTAGTTTCAGGTGGTTTGACTTTAGTGGATGGTGATCAACAGATTAGTGGTCATGCTGCTCAAGTTCAGAGGACAGAAAATGTTCGAGCTAATGACGGCCAATTGTCTGCCAGGATGAACCTCGACCAGGCTGATTTTGGTATTGATGTCGACATCGAGGATAACGACAAGAGGGAAAATGAGGCGGATGACGATTTCACTGTTGATAGTCCGCGCCCTGAGCGCCGTCATCAGGGACTTGGAACGGTTGTGGTCGTACCAGAAAATCCAAAGGACAGTGGAGATAAGCAAAAGGGACCGGATAAAGAGGGTTCGCAGCCAAAGCAAGAGCAAAAGCCGGCTGACAAGGGTGGCCAGTCAAAAAATCCGGGAGAAACTGATTTAGCCAGGCAGCCATTGCCTTCGTTGTATGAGCAAACGACTGATGCTTATGAAAAATTAGTCAAGTCCTTGCAGATCAGTGAACCGAATGTAAATGGCAGTGGGGACGCTGTGTTAGACAGTGATCAGCGCCATATCGCTAAACCTGGACAGATGATTTTTGGTGAGCCAGATAAGCCGTTGCTTGGCTTAATCGGCACTAAAAATGATTATTCCAACGTTTCTCAAATGCGCTTAATGGTTGATGAATCATTCACTCAAAAAATAATGGACCAATTTAAAGGGATTCTTGGTGAAAATCAGAAAGGAACAAAAACAAGTTACTTCCCAAGTCAAAATACTCTCGTTTTGGGCGGGGGAATGCCCTTAACAGCAGGTATTTATTCCTCGAATAATGCTCCATTAAATCCAGAAAGTTATTATAAGATGTTCCAGGCAACACTGAGTTCCGTTGCTAATGTGTTGAGCATCGGGATGGTTAATGATAAGCTAACGAACAATTATGACCAAGGTCAATACGGAATTTATCTCCGTGTCGCCGTACCGCACGGAGTTGACCCAAATGAATTTGTTAAGACGCTTAACTTAGATAGTACTCGTTTTGCAGCAGAAATGAACTTTAATGTCACACTTGGTATTGACCGACTAATCGAAGCGGTACCAGGCTTGAGTCAAATTTTGTCGCAGGGACTGGGCCTGCCAATTAGTGGTAATGTTGGTTCTCTTGTCGATGCCGTCTTAGGTAGGGTGGTTGATCAGTTAAACCAAAAGTATGGCACTAATTTATCTTTCAAAAATTCAGACAGTCCGTTTTACCCAATCACGATTTATCCAAAAGCAACTAAGGTTAACAATCAGGATGACCCAGCTGCGTTGTACTTGCTGGTTCGTGGAGATGAGTTAAACCGCTATAGCGGTGTAGTGACAGAGGCTAAGATTATACTGACGAAGTTCTTTATGGAGGCGCTGTCTTGGGGCGGGAACATCAAGGGTGGTGCTTATGGCTACTTGAACTTTGATTTAAGCCGATACCAAGGCAATATGAGTAGCCAAGAAATGCAAAAGTATTACAATGCCGATGGTCAGCATCCAGAACGTCTGGCAGATTTGAAGGTTTACGCTGATGATAGCCCATACAAGGTTTTGACTCGGTACCAGTTGCCACCGCAGCAATACGGTCAGGCCTTCTTGTCTTTGAACCTGATGGATAGCAATGATATGTTGTCGCGGTCGAGCCATGATTATGGTGAAAATGGAGATTTGGGTCGTGACGTTGTGCTTAAGAGGGCGGACCAAAAGACAGTCCACCCATTACCAGTATCAAAAGTGCCAACGTGGCGGGCTTACATTTCGCTCTTTGACCAAGAAAAAGTCTTGAATACTAAGGAAGTGGCTGGCCATTCTGAAGAATGGGCCGAAGTTGACCACCAAGACAGAGTACTGCCTGGTCAAGATCTGGACCACCGTATTGTGAAATTAGCTAATGGGCAGAATTTTTATGATCAAGCATCGCGCTTTGACCGAGTAATTGACTACTTTGACCACCAAGTATTGCTTGATGGACAGGGTTTTCACCCAAGTCAAAATGTGCGATCCCTCCGCTTGGAACGTTCTGTTGATCCGGCTGGACAAAAGAATAGCCGTGAGGACTTTGCCATCTATAATCGGCCATTTACGGTTTACTATAATGGTGAAATGACGTTAGCAAATGGTCAGGTTGTGCCACTGCGGCCAACAAAGCTAACGGTCTTCCAGGAAAACCAGACCTTGCAATCACCATTGGATAGCCAGCGGCACTCAGCCTTTGCAACCATCGAAAAGCAGGGGGAGTACCTCTTTAGCTTGATTAGGCATTTGCAGCCAAAATTATTGGATCAAATGATTACCAATTATGGCCAACAAATTCAAGCGGTGGTTAGTGAATCAAATCGGAAGTTGGAGGCTAGTCAAACAACGAATGGTATTCGTTTGGTGCAAAAGGAACAACTTGACCAATTGCTGGCCATTCAGAACCAGGCAACGAAAAATCACCAACTAGCACCAGCAATATTAAACGCAAATCGCGATTTAGCTTACCAACAAATCGACCGAGAGGCGCTTAGGACCAAGGTCGCGATTAATAATGCTGCGGAGCTAAGCAAGGAACAAAAGCAAACATTACTCGACCAAGTGGAGGCAACTGCTCAGACTGGGAAGAACGATGTTGGCCTGGCAACAGAGGTAGAATCAGCTCGTCGTGTCTTAGGTCGAGTTATCGAGGGTCTGCGAACAACTTTCTTAGGTAAGGTTGAGAAGGACGAGGCCCAGGTAGCTGTGGCACAGGCTGGGCAAGAAAAGAAGCAGAAATTTGCTAAAATTGCCCATGTTGACCAAGAAAGCTTACACAAACAAGAAAAAGCAGTGGACCATGAGGTTGTCTTTTATCAGAAACGAATCAAGCAAAGCAAAACGGTGGTTAAGTTGGCCCGGGTACTAGCTGATGGCTTACATGCAATCAATGACGTGGCCAATCCTGATTTACAAACCAATTATCAGCCAGTTAAGCTTGATGAAATAAAGGCTGCGGTTGCTGCCTTTGAAGAACGGGGGCGGTCAAGCAAGGAGTAGCGGCTATTCGGAGTGCCAAAACAAAGCAAGACCTCAGGCAGGCACTTGACCGAGCATTTGCGTTGGTCGAAGGCGTTGCTAAGCCACAGCTCATTAAAGAATTTCAACCAGTTTCGGCAACTGATCGCAAACAGGCGATTGATAGAGTAATGGCTGCCGGTGAACAAAAAAAACAGCAATTCAAGCAAGTCGAACATGTTGAGCCTGATAGTCTCAACCAGCAAGAAGGCCTTGTAAATCAGCTAGTTCAAAAAGCAACTACGGTTCTTCAGCAGGCCAAAACCAACGGCGATTTAAACAGTTCGCTGGTAAAGGTGGTTAAAGATATCAATGCGGTTGCTAATCCAACCCAGTTGATTGCTTATCAGCCAGTTAGTCAACATGATATTGATCGTGCAGTGGCGATTTTGAAGCAAATTGGGCAAGAAAAAAGTGATTCCTTCAATCAAATTATCGGTGTCGATCCGATGAGCTTGGCTAATCAGCAAGCCAAATTGAATCTGATAATTTCTAATGGTATCGAGAAATTAAATCGAGCGGAAACGAACCGTGAATTTGAGAAAAGCTTCCAAAAGACGTCCCAAGCTATTCGTGCTGTTGAAAATCCAACAATTCAAGAAATGTTGAAGGAGCCAACGGTAGATGAAAAGACCCTGTCGATTAAGTTCTTAGAACAAGCTGCCCAAGACCAACGAGACCTTTTTCAAAAGGTTGCACATGCCGACCAACAGAGCTTGGCGCAGCAACTATCAATCTTAGAAAAAGCTCTCAAAGCAGGAACAAAAGCAATTAACCAGGCAAAGACGAAGGGAGAACTAGCCAAGGTCAGCGACCAGGCGCTAATAAAAATCAGGGCAGTAGCGAAGCCAGTAGTAGAATTTGCTTACCAAGAAGCGACCGTTCATGATGTCAATGTGGCCTACGGCAATCTTTTAGATATTCTTTCGGCCAAGCGTAAGCAGTTTGCAGCAATCTTGCACGTTGATCCAATTAGTTTGTCGAAGCAACTCCAACTTTTAGACTTGATTAAAAAATCCACGACTATCGAACTGAATCAATCGATGATTCAAAAAGATATTCAGGTAGCTTACGACAAAGGAGTTCAGGCTATCAATTTGGTAGCAGCGCCAAAAATTTTAAGCGAATACCAACCGGTCACGGCAGAGGAACGCCACCTGGGTGAACACACCTTGCGAAATGCCGGTGAGGCAAAAAAAGCTGATTTTGCAGCTGTTAGTCATGTCGATCAAGAAAGTTTACGGGCTCAGCAATCAGTTGTTGACTCAGTCCTAGCAACCGGATTGCAGGAATTGCAAAAAGCAAAAGCTGCTGGTGCCTTTCGCAATGCTGTGGCCGACAACCTTGATCGTATTCAACGAATCGAAGCGCCTTCAATTCAAAAGGATTATCAGCCGGTAACCGATATGGACCGTTACTTAGCACGGCAGGCAATTAACCATGCTGGTGAGGCCAAAAAGCAAGCCATTCTTGCTGTCGAACATGGCGAGAAAAAGAGCATCCAGCAGCAAGTTAAAGCGGTTCAGCAAGCGATTACACAGGCACAGCAGGGTGTTGCCCAAGCAGCAGTTCAAGGTGAATTAAAGCGGGCTGTTCAAGCTGGCTTTGATTCGATTGCTAAAATTGTCGGACCAACACTGGAAGTCGATTACCAACCAATCACCAAGGCTGATCAAAATCAGGCACTTGTGACCTTGAATCAAGCAGCAAATGATAAAAAAGCCACTTTTGCCACCATTGATCATGTTGATTCGGTTAGTCTGTCCTTACAGTCAGGTTTGATTGAGAAAACCCGAGTGAATGGACAGCAGCTGCTATTGGCTGCCAAAATCAAGAAAGACCTTCGCCAAAGTTTGGCGGATGCATTAACGCAAATTGACCAGGTGGCTGATCCAATCAAGGAAATTGGTTATCGTCAAGTCGAGTCGAACAATCAAGCAGATGCCAAGGAGCAGTTGAAGGCAGCCAGTGAGGCTCAAAAACAAAAGTTCGCGTCTTTGGTAGGTGTTGATCCCGAAAGCTTGGCCAAGCAACAGCTTTTAGTTGACCAAGCAGCAGATACTGCAAGTCAGGCTGTTGACCAGGCACAAACAGACGGGGAGCTAGTCACTGCTTGTCAACAGGGCCTGACAGCGATTCGTCAAATTGCAGCACCTGTTATTTTGGAAGAACTGAAGCCAGCAACGATAGCTGATAAGAAAGTAGCTAAGGATCGTCTTAGTCAGGTCGTTGCAAAACGTGAGGAATCTTTCCGGCAAATCAGTCATGTGGATCAGGCTAGTTTGGCTCAGCAATTACAGTTATTGAACCAAGCTCTGGCGCAGGGACAAGAAGCCATTGACCGAACGGCAACTAAAGGGGATTTGAACCAATCTGTCACACAGGCTGAGCAGGCGGTCACTAGTATTAGTCAGCCAAGCATATTGCCTCTTTTCCGGCTGGTCAGTCAGGATGAAAAATCAGCTGTCGATGATCTATTGGCACGGCAGGCTAATCTGAAAAAAGGTCACTTTGATGCAGTTACTCATGCTGACCCAGAGAGCCTCAGCCAACAAAAACAGGCCGTTAATCAAGCGTTGACACAGGCACACGATTTAATTGCCAATGCCAAAACAAAGCAGGATTTGAACCAGGCATTAGTAGCTGGCTTGCAGACTATTCAGGATGTTGTCGAACCGGTCGTTCAAACGCAATTCCGTTCAGTTACCCAGGATGACCGCAACCAGGCGCTGGAAATTCTTAACCAGGCCTTTTTGAAAAAGCAAGAGCATTTTTCCGACATTAAACATGTGGATGATCAAAGTCTAAAGACGCAAGTTGCTGCCCTGAAGGCTGCTCGAAAAACAGCAATCGCGATTCTTTCAGCTGCTGAAAATCAAGGACAGTTGCAAACTGCCTTGCAAGCAGGACTAAGTGGCTTGAACCAAGTGACCGACCCAGAAGTACAGTTGGCTTATCGACCAGTGACTCTCGCTGATAAAATCGGCATCGAAACGATGTTGACTCAGTATGGTCATGCAAAGCAAGAGCAATTTTCTAAGATGACTCATGTTGACTTGGAGAGCCTCAAACAGCAACAGCAACAAATTGATTGGATTCTGAAACAAGCTCAGGAGGCGCTTGTTCAAGTAAAGTTGAATCAAGATTTAACTGCTGTCCAAAAGCAGGCAGTGGCCCAGATTGACTTAGTGGCTGATCCGGTTCTGATTTTTGCTTATCAAGCAGTTACCGACCAAGAGAAAACACAAGCAGAACAACAACTTAGTACCGCCGGCCAGGCAAAGAAGGCGACTTTCTTGGTCATTAATCATGTGGATCAGGCTAGTTTGGAAAATCAGTTGGCCCAGTTGGCATATGTTTTGCAAACCGGCCATCATTCAATTAAAAAAGCAACGGTTCACCATGAACTTGATTCAGCAATTAAGCAAAGCTTAGCTGATGTACAGGCAGTGGCGAAGCCAAGTCTAGCGCCAGAATATCGCCAAGCGACAGCCGACCAGAAGGTAGATGGTCAGCAGACGTTATCGGTGGTTGCTAAAGAAAAGATAGGACGTTTTGAAGCCCTTGATGGTGTCAATCAAGCAAGTCTGTTGGAACAGAAGACACTGTTGACAGGTGTTGTGAAGCACTATTTTGCTTTGATTGATCAGGCAGAAACTATTCATGATGTGCATGAGCTTGTCAATAAGGGCCTGCAAGACATTAACCAAGTTGCACAGCCAAAACAAAATTGGCAGGATCAAGTGGTTAACAAAGAAGAAATGCAAGCTGCTATCCAGGATGTGACGTCAGCGGGTCAAAATCGAATCCAAGACTTTGGAAAAATTACCGGAGTTGACCCTGATGAGCTGGCACAGCAACAGCAAGCTGTGAATAAAGTCGTCAAGGAAGGGCTGGTTACGATTAGTTTGGTCAAGAACCATGGCCAATTAAAGACTGCGGTTATTAAAATTAGGGAAGCCATTCAGGCGCTTCAATCACCGCAAATTCAATGGATTTTCCGACAACCGACTGATGCGGATCGGCAAAAAGCCAAGGGGGAAGTTCAACAAAAGGCGATTGAACAAAAGGAAATTTTCGAAAAAGAACCAGGGGTTGATACTGAATCACTAGCAAAGCAAGAAGCTGCTATTGATCAAATTGTTCAGCGGGCCTATCAAAAACTTGACGAAGCCACAGTGAATGCCAGCCTATTAACCATTAAACAAGAAGCAATAGATGCCATCGAAGCGGTTGGTCAGCCAGATATGATGCGTTCTTTCCAGCCAGTTGATATTGATGAAGCTAACCGTGCTAAGGGTGTGATTCAAACCGCAGGGGATGAACTGAAGCAACGGTTTAATGCGCTTGAAAATGTTGACCCAGTTAGCCTCCACCAACAAGTGGAACGGATTGATCAGTTAATGGCAGCTGCAAATAAACGGATTAATGATGCCAATACGAATGCCGATGTTGACCAGGTTCAAGCAGAGACTTTGGATGATTTTGCCATGGTTCCAGAACCAAGTACTTTGACGCCTAAGCGCGAAGAACGGACACAAGCACATCGGGCAATCGACTGGGCTGGTGCTAAGAAACAAGCGGAAATTGATCAGGTATCAAATCCTGATTTGTCAATCTATCAAGCGACTATTAATCAATTACGAGAAGCAATGGACCAAGCGCACCAAGCAGTTGACCAAGCAAAAACTGGTCAAGATCTAACAGAGCAATTAACAAAATTTGTGAAGGCGATTAATACTATTACGTTGCCAGAAGCGAACCAAGAACAGCCTAACCAAGAAGTTATTCAGGCGGCTCAGCAGCAAATTGACTGGGCCGGTGCTAAAAAGCAGGCAGAAATCGAGCAAGTACTAAATCCTGATGTATCAGCATATCAGGCTACTATGAATCAATTACGAGGTGCAATGCTCCAAGCGCACCAAGCAGTTTCTCAAGCAAAGACCAGTCAAGACTTAACGAATCAATTAACAAAATTCTTGAAGACCATTAACACTCTAACAGTACCGGTCGCTAACCAAGCTCAGCCTAGCTATGCTGAAATTCAGACAGCTAACCAACAGGTAAATCAGGCTGTCGAAAAGAAGCGAACAGCGATAGAGGCCGTAAGAAATGCTGACAAGCAGTCTTATGAAACGGCTATTGATCGTTTGCAAAAGGCTTTTGAACAGGCTCATCATGCAATTAGTCATGCAAAGACTTTGCAAATTCTTGATGGGGATGTCAAGACAGCGTTGAAGACAATCGAAGCGATTGCTGAACCAATTGTTACTCCAAGTAATTCAGCTACTTTGCCTGTTAATTCAGCTACTAAGTCTGGTACTGATGACAAGTCAGCTGTTATTCCTACTGATTCAAATACTAAGTCTGGTGTTCAATCATCTACTAGTAATTTAGAGGTGGAAGAGAAAACAGCCGTGCCAGCAAATTCATCTACGCAATCAAATACAGATAAGGAGAAAGCAGTAACACCAGTTACTCCAGCTGTTGCACCGGGGACAGATAGGAAGGAAACGGCGGTCCCAGCTACTCCAGCTGTTGAACCGAAGGCGGATAAGAAGGAGACAGCGGTACCAGTCAATCAAGCCAAAGCATTACACATCGATGACAAGCAAGTGGCCACATCAGTGAAAATTAGTGATAACAAGCTGGCGCAACTTGTAGTCCGGCAAGCTGAAATAACGAAGTCAAATGTAGGAGCACAAGAGTTATTAACCCATTTGTCGGGAAATAGTTCCGCGACAGCAAAGGATAGTCAAATTCAGCAAAAACAGGAAACAACGATTAATCAAAATGGCACTGGTCAGCACCATCAAAATGGTGACAATTCAAATCAAGCCAATTCAATTAGTGCTCTGCCAAAGACGGATTATGGTCATACAAAGAATCAAACATCAGTGAAAACGACTCTCTTGACAGCTTGGTTAGTGGTTCTGACAGGACTGGGTTTGATTAAGAAAAAGTATGATGATATTAATTGATTTTAACTGTTCTTAATAAAATTAAAAAAATCACGAAGTTAGGTTGCGGTTGTTGTTTTTGAATAAAAAAAATTCTTTAACAGCCTGGCAGAAAAGCTTGATTAGTCACAGATTAATCGGGCTTTTTTGTTTGGAAATGTTCATGCAAAAATTCTTGAAAAAATGTGTTTTTAGAGACTTTATTTCCAAATTCGTTGTGCTATAATTGGTGCTTGATGACATTTGGAAAGGAGTAGCGTACTGATATTAGTGCGCGATATTACGCATATGCCAGCAGTATTTATGCGACGAGCACAGGCTCGTGATGTCTCTGAAATCGTTGCGATTTTGCAGACCGCCAAAGGTTATTTAAAGGAGCAGGGGATTGACCAGTGGCAATCCGATTACCCAAATGAAGCGACAGTCCAAGCTGATTTGGATGCGCAACAGGGTTTTGTCTTAGTTGTTGGTGACGAGGTGGCGGGATACGCTGCTGCCTTTGAAGGGGAAGACCCACTCTACACGGACATCAAAGACGGTAGTTGGGCTGATAGTGGTCACCCACATGACTATGCCTCACTCCATCGGGTAGCGATGTCGGACAAGTTCCGCGGCCAGCGGCTAACGCCACGTTTCTTTACGGCGTTAATTTCATTTTTCTATGCACGGGGTGCACGCGATTTTCGAATCGATACCCATCCAGGGAACATGCCCATGCAAAAGGTGATTGCCAATAATGGTTTTGAAAAGCGTGGTTCAGTTGATATGCTCGAAGCGGACCATATCTCAACCAAGCGTTTTGCCTACCAACTAATTATTAATGATTAAAGAAGAAACCGCCAATCAATTGATTGGCGGTTTTTTCTGAGCTATAATCTTGGCTTAAATTCACTTTTTTAAACTAATAGTGTCCCTAATCTTGTAAGGCCTGCATGGCTAGATGGTGGGGACCCTGATTTTTTCGATCGGATACCCAAGTGTAAAAGGTTAAATCAGGATTAGGTAAGAGGGCTAAAATTAAATCAACTTCCCTTTGGTAGTGCTTGGCATAGCCTTTTTGCATGGAGCTGACTAAGATTTTGGAATCTGAGACAATCTCGACGAGTTGGCTGGTTTTTAGGATTGCTAATTCTGATTTAATCGCCCAAAGCAAAGCTAAAAATTCGGCTTTGTGGTTATCCTCACAGTCCGCCAAGCGAACTTTTTTTTGGTATTGCTGACCCTCTTGAACGAGAACAAGACCGGCACTGGCATGGTGGCTATCCTTTTGGAAAGCCGCATCGATTGCTAAACGAATCACATTTTTATCCTTTCTTGGACTTTTCTTCAGTTCTAACAATACCAGAATGCACCAGTAAATGGTAAAATAATAGATGTTTAGATACGGAACAAGGAGAACGTTTCATGCGTGTTATTCACGGTTTGTACCAACCGAAGGCGGACTGGTCCAATATTGCTTGGATTATGTGGTTATCCGTTTTAATCATTAGTCCTATTTGGGCTAGTGAGCTTTTCTATAATATTAATTGGTGGTGGACAACCTATACCATTTGTATGATTTTGATTGGTCTGTGGACTTTCTTTGGCCGGAAAATCATGCTTGAAAATCAAACTTTAACGATTAGTAGTGCCTGGATGATGAAGAAGCAAGTGATTGACTTGAATGACTCAGCAGTTAATTGGTTTTTTGACCAAAAGGCACTCATTATTGTCATTGGCGGTCGGCCGCGAGCCTACCACCTTTCGAAGAAAATGGCGCAAGCGCTGAAAGGAATGGCCTAAATGGCTGAAACAACACTGGTCACAATGACAATTGACCAAGAACAGGGGCGGTTAGATGCCGTTCTAGGACAGGCAAAATTACCTTATTCGCGGTCAACACTGGCTAACTGGATTAAAGAAGGATTAGTGTTAGTCAATGACCAAGCAGTGAAACGGTCTTATATGGTCAAAAAGGGTGATATTGTTAGTATTAATCCACCAGCAGTGAAAGAAACGGCACTCGAGGCTGAAAATATTCCCCTTGATGTTGTGTATGAAGATGATGATTTATTGGTTGTGAATAAACCGCAGGGGATGGTTGTCCATCCTGCGCCGGGCCATTCAGGTGGCACATTAGTCAACGCTTTGCTTTATCATGCTCCTCTATCAACGATTAATGGCGAATTCCGTCCTGGAATTGTCCATCGGATTGACCGGGATACTTCCGGTTTGTTGATGGTGGCCAAAAATGACCAAGCCCATCATGCTTTAGCAGCCGAATTAAAGGCTCATAAAACGCAAAGAATTTACTATGCATTGGTAAAGGGCAACTTTGAGGAAAATGAGGGGACCATCGATGCACCAATCGGTCGTCATCCTAAGGACCGCAAGAAACAGGCGGTGGCTGAGGACGGCCGTGAGGCCGTGACTCATTTCAAGGTGGTTGAACGTTTTGCCGGTTATACATTGTTAGAATTAGCATTAGAAACCGGTCGGACGCATCAAATTCGGGTGCATTTGGCTTATATCGGTCACCCGGTCGTTGGTGATAGCGTTTATGGTCATCAGGACAAGATTTTTAATATCAAATTGCCAGGTCAGCTTCTTCACGCAAAAACGCTTGTGCTGACCCAACCAAAGACACAAGAAGAACTTCGCTTTGATTCAGCATTACCACCTCTGTTTGAACAGGTATTGCAGGAATTACGTGAAAACCAGGGTTCATAATTGGTGGAAATCAGTTAGTAATGTCAACAGGCCCGACAGAAAGGACGAAACATGGCAAATAAAGTAGTGTTAGACCAAGATTCGATGCAACGAGCATTGACTCGAATCACTTATGAAATTTTGGAACGGAATAAGGGTGGCCAAAACCTCATTTTGGTAGGAATTAAGACCCGCGGTGAGTATTTGGCCCACCGGATTGCTGACCGTTTGGAACAACTCGAACAGGTTCAAATTCCAGTGATGGCGATTGATGTGACGAACTATCGTGACGATCATCTGGACAGCGGTGATGATTTGGGCTTGGACCCAGCTGAAAAGCTCAACATTGCCAACCAAAACATTGTCTTGGTTGATGACGTGTTGTTTACCGGTCGGACGACCCGGGCCGCCTTGGATGCTTTGATTCAAATTGGTCGGCCTCAGGCGATTGCTTTGGCCGTCTTGGTTGATCGTGGTCACCGTGAATTACCAATTCGAGCAGATTTTGTTGGAAAGAACATTCCAACGGCTCAAAATGAAAAAATTAAGGTCAAAGTCAAGGAATTTGACGGGGAAGACTCGGTTGAAATTGTCCACTAGGACAAGTTAATCAGTCTTACCCTGGAAAAATCAGGACTGGAGGGAATCCGATTTTTTCCGAAAATAGTAGATAATGAGAGAAAAAAGTATGGAACGGCACCTAATTTTAGAGGATGGCACGGTTTTTTCTGGTCAGGGATTTGGCGCACCAGCGACAACCTTTGGCGAGATTATTTTTGACACCGCTACCTCCGGCTATCAAGAAACAATTACAAATCCAATTTATGATGGGCAGATGATTGTCTTTGCGATGCCTGTTGTTGGCGCTGATGGCATCCATGCGGAGGCCTATGAGTCGACTACACCAAAAATTCGTGGTGTGGTTGTTCACGATTTAGCGGAAGTTTCCACTAACCGGCAGCGGCGGATGAACCTGGACCGCTTTTTGCAGCATCATAATATTCCGGGTCTATACGAGGTGGATACGCGCAAGTTAATTCGCCACCTTCGTGAAACGGGTCCTCAAAAGGCGACAATCGTTGATGTTGTCGACGATCACGCAGTTGACCAATTGGTGGCCACCGTGTTGACGAATAAACAGGTTCAAAACACGGCCACTCCGAAGGCCTATGCTAACCCTGGTCATGGTTTTCATATTATCGTGATTGATTTTGGTTTAAAGCACGGGATTCTGCGAGTCCTTGGTGACTATGATGCCAACGTGACGGTTCTGCCGTATACAACAACGGTGGATGAGGTGTTGACCCTGGACCCCGATGGCATTATTTTATCGACTGGTCCCGGTAACCCTGAGGACTTGCCCGATTCGGTTTTGACCTTGATTCGGGTGTTGCAGACGAAGATGCCATTGTTAGGCCTTGGCCTTGGGCACGAGCTATTGGCTTTGGCCAATGGGGCTGAAATTCAAGCCCTGCCGGCTGAGTACCATGGTATGAACCATCCAATCCAAGAAATCATCTCGCAACAGCTTTTTTATGCCCGGCAGGGGCGTGGCTATGTGATTGATGAGGATTCACTAGATGGCAAAAAACTCTTTGTAACCCACCGCGACTTGGTTGATGGCTCAATCCAAGGAATTCGTTTGCGAGACAACCCAGCCTTTTCGGTACAATTCTTTCCGGATGGGGCCCCCGGTCCTCTTGAAGCAAACGGAATCTTTGCGGACTTTTTTGAAACGGTAGCAGATTATGTACAAAAAAATAGTTGAAACGCCGGTTAAAAAAGTACTCTTTATCGGTGGTGGCGAAACAGATTTTGGCCTCCAGGGCGAAAGTGATGCCGCAATTTACCAAGTTTTGCCAATTTTAAATGGTCTTGGTTATACAGTGACAGTTTTGGATGATAATCCCTATTCGTTGGCCCTGGAATCACCGGCAGCCACCGGATTTTTGCGGACTCTGACTGTTCAAAACGTCAAAAAAATTATTAAGTCTCAAAAAGTTGACGGCGTGATGCCACTTTTTGGTGGCGTGCGGGCGTTGCGTTTATGGGATCAGGTTATTTCGGAGTGGCGTGAAGCGGATGGCGTTTTGCCACAAACACTTGGTTTATCGGCTAGTGAGCTGCACGAGGTTAATGATGGGACTTTACTTTTTGACCGAATTGAGGAGATTGGCCTAAGTGTCACCGCCTCGGCCGTGGTGCACAACCAAGAAGAAGCGAACGAAATGTTGCGCGATTTGGAATTGCCTTTGGTCATTCGGGCTCACAACCCAGTTCAGGGAACGACGAGGCAAATTGTTGATCGCTTGGATGATTTTGACCATGTTGTTAATCGGGTCATGGGCCAATCATTAACCAACGAGGTGTTGATTGCCAAGGCGATTAATGGCTTGAAGGAAGTCTCTGTTTTGGTTGTTCGTGACCGTGATGGCAACTGCCTGCAGGTCGGAGCTTCTGAAGATATGGATCCAATTGGCATCCATACGGCTGACTCGCTGTCAGTGGCGCCGGTTTTGACGGTTTCTGATCAAATTTTGCAGCAGATGCGGATTCAGGCCTTTGCGATTGCTGATTTGATTGGCCTCCGTGGTGTTTTGCACGTTCAATTTGCCTTTGATGAAAAGACAGGTGAGATTTACGTGATCAAGGTTTCACCATATCTTGATCATCTAGCTAATCGAATGGCTGTGATGACCGGGTATCCAGTAATGTTGGTGGCTGCGCAGTTAGCAATGGGTAAGAAAATTACCGAAGTTTACTTGCCAAATGCCTTTCATGAAAAAACGGCGATTATGGAACCGGTGATGGACCACATTGTCGTCAAGTTGCCCGTTTTCTCTTTCGGCGACTTGGAAGCAATGGGTATTAAAGTTAATCGCCAGTTGAATTCCGTGCAAAAATCAGTTGGTTCCGCTTTGGGATTTGGTCGAACGTTTGTGGAAGCCATGGAAAAGGCTATTCGTTCAGCCCACTTCAATAACCGGTCGTTCTCACCCAAGTATATGGCTGATGTTTCAGATGACGAGCTGATTCAACAGTTGATTCATCCGCAAGATAACCGAGTTTTGCTCTTAATTGAGGCCCTGCGCCGTGGTTATGAAGTCGATGAGCTGGCCGAGTTAACCAATATCGATGAATTTTACTTTTATCAACTGAATCGGCTAATTGAAATTGAACAGTCGGTTGACCGAGATAACATTGATGCAGATGCACTGCGACAGGCGAAGAAGTTTGGTCTTTCGGATGGTCTGATTGCCCGCTTTTGGCAAACTAATTTTCAAGTAATTCGTACCTTAGCTCGGCAGAATAATATCCAACCGACTTATAAGGCCTTAGAACCGTCGGCTGGTGAATTTCCCGAGCATGCTCGGCAATTCTTTGCAACCTTTGAAGAAGAAAATGAGTCGGAACCAATTTGTGCCCAGTCCGTTTTGATTATTGGTCCAGGGGCCTTTCGCATGGGGGACGGGGCTTCAGCTGGTTATATGACGAGCGTAACACTGTCCGAACTGCATCGACTCGATTATCAAACGATTATTATGAACAACAATGCGGCGGAACCGACCTTATTGCCACATCTGTCAGATAAACAGTATTTGGAGCCCCTTGAAGTTTCGGATGTGATGTCGGTGGTCGATAAAGAACAACCACATGCTATTTTGGTTCCGGGCAACCGTAAGAAATTGATTGAAGCGTTGCAGGAAATGGGTCAACACGTGATTGTTTTCCCAAAAGAAAAGCACCATCCGAGCGGACCCGAAAAACATCAATCAGAGTTTAGCTTGAACTTCTTCTATGATGGCGAAGAGAAGCACCCACTGGTCGTCACCCAGCACCGCCCTGGTGAAGTTCGTATTCTCGACCAAGCAATCGACCCAGCTCTTTTGGATGATTTGACGTTGGCCAGTCCAGGCCTGTATCAAATTATCTGGCGTGTCGATTTGGACGCCTGGGTCAGTAAGATTCCTTTGCCTGATTTACGCGTGGATACTTGGCTGCGGCCAATGCCATATGGACACATTGCTTACCTAACTAAGGTTTTGGACATTCCGTTGGGCCGGATGATTGTGCGAGCTTGGGTTGGTCAGCTAAATGAGGCTGACCGCCAATACCTAGCCGCTATTAAAGGTCAGCACGAAACGGCTAAATTAGCGATGGTAGCGAAAAATACAGACTTTGATTTACACTTGCAGCCTGATAAAGCCATTGATTTGACTCGCTTTGAAATGGGGGCCAAGGTGGTACCGTACGAAAGCGAGAATAGCGATGGGCAAGAGTAATCAATATCCAACTGAAATTTTATATGGGGTAATGGTCAGTGAAGGGAAGTCCGGCGACTATCAGGTCAAGGACGGCCAAAAGCTGCACCCCTGGCGAATTGGTAAACACACCAAGGGCAAGGTTGTTGGTCCTGGACAAATCTTTTTGACCGAACAAAATCAGAAGGTCGTGTTAATCAAAACGGCACCGTTACCCTTTAAGAACCGCCACCACTATCAGCCGATGGGGCGGTTTACTAGTGAGACGATGGTTGTTCCAGCTGATTTTCAAGAATAAAATGAAGAACAATCAAAAGGCTGCTGAATCAAAAACGATTCGGCAGCCTTTTTTGCTGGTTGAAAAATTTAATTTAAGTCGTATTTACGATTGACGTTAAAGAAGAAGAGCAAGCCGTTAATTGCGATGATGCCGGCTGAAACAATAAAGATAGCACGATAGTCAAAGACATTGGCGATAGCAGCTCCTAACATGGGGCCCATCACGGATCCGACCGCTTGGAAGGATTGATTATAGGAGAAGACCCGAGAAACCATGCCGGCCGGTGAGTTCTTGGTTAACAGGGTTTGAATAGCTGGCAACATGGTCGAATCCGAAATTCCAACCGCAAAACGTAAGAGAATCAATGTGACGACGGAAGTAACAAAAGCTGTTGGGACAAAGGCAAAGACGGCCATGACGAATCCAGCTTGAATCAGGTACTTGGTACCAATTTTATCACCCAAGCGACCAAAGACTGGCGCAAAAATCACCGTTGCCAAACCAGGCATGGCGGCCACAATCCCAGCAATGAAGGTCACGCTACCATGGTTGTGCAAGACTTCGCGGACGAAAAGGGAGACGATTGGGTTAATCGACATATTGACGGTTTGAATCAACATGGTGGTCAAGAAGAGTGAGACCAGCAGTGATTTCTTTGGCAGTGTCTTCCAAGTCACCTTAGCGACAGGATTTTCTTCCTTACCCGCAGCAACTGGTCGTTCCTCGACCAAGAACCAAATAAAGAAGAAGACGATTAGAAGGATTAAACCAGTAATATGGAAGAGTGTTTGGTAAGAAACGACTGCAGCCATGGCGCCACCGAAGAGTGGGCCGATTAACTGGCCACCTGTAAAGCCGGTTACGATAATGCCCAATGAGCGACCCACTTTTTCCTTGGGCGTCTGGGTGGCAATGAGGGCATTGGCATTGGAAACGAAGCCACCTAAGGCACCTTGTAAAGCCCGTAAGGCCAGTAGTTCAAAGACGTTTTGGGCAAAGCCCATCAAAAAGAGGGAAATTGCCAACCCAAGGGCGGCGCGCATCATCATTAATTTGCGACCTTTTTTATCAGCCACCTTTCCCCAAATGGGTGAGACGACAGCGGTCACTAAAAAGTTGATGGCGAAAGCCACACCGGAATAAAAGGTTAATTCCGATTTGGAAAAGCGGCCCAACGTATCGATGTACAGGGGCATAAATGGCAAGATTTCAGAAAAGGCGACACCAGTCATAAAGACGGCGAGCCAAACAATCCAAACGTTTCGTTGCCAGTTAATCGCTCGATCAGGTGTTTCTCGATCAGGTTCAGTCATAAATTACCTCCTTGACTGCGAAAATTGATAATCTGCTAATCTAGTAGTTTACTCCTTTTTAAAAGGACTTGCACGAAAGGAAGATGACGATTGCGTGAAAAATGCAAACAAACTGATAGATAATTTTTAAAAAATCAGTGAAGTGATGGTCACTGAATAGGGACAATAACTGTCTTCATGGGCTTTATCTGCAATCATGATGCTGCTGATTTTAATTGGTGATAGTAATTGGGCTAACTGTTTGGATTCCTGATTTTTAAAAGGCTTGTTTGCCAGGTTAAAGTATTTTATAATAGGAAATACCTAAACACGTTTCCAAAAAAAGAAGGACAGCTATTGTTCTTTTTTTCATTTAGCTAACTCAGGCCGCTGCTGGGTAATCTTCATTTAAAGGAAGGTCTTTTTCAATGACCAAGTACAAGGAATACACTGCCAATGATGTAATGGAAATGGTCAAGGCCTACATGCCTGATGACCAGGTTGTCCAAGTGCAAGCGGCCTATGATTGGGCTAAGAATTTGCATGCCCAACAAAGGCGCCATTCGGGTGAGCCTTACATTGTTCATCCGATTCAAGTTGCTGGCATTTTGGCTGAATTAAAGATGGATGAAGCAACGATTGTTGCTGGCTTTTTGCATGATATTGTGGAAGACACCCCAGTCAGTCTGGAAGACGTGACGGAACATTTTGACCCCGTTGTCGGTCGGATTGTTGACGGTGTGACCAAAATCTCGAAAATTAAGTACCAGGATTCCAAGGTGCAACTTGCCGAAAACCACCGCAAGTTGCTTTTGGCGATGGCCAAGGATATTCGGGTTATTATCGTCAAATTAGCCGACCGGTTGCACAATATGCGCACGCTTGATGCTTTGCGCCCTGATAAGCAACGCCGGATTGCCCATGAAACCCTTTCAATTTATGCGCCCTTGGCGGATCGACTTGGAATTTCGGCCATTAAGTGGGAATTAGAAGACCTTTCCTTGGCAGTTTTGGAACCAGATGCCTACCACCAAATTGCTGGTCAAATGGACATGAAGCGTGAGGAACGGCTAAAGGCTATCCAAATTGCTGTTGATAAGATTGAAGACAGTATTCATGACCTTGGCTTGAAAAATGTTGTCGTTTATGGGCGACCAAAGCACATTTATTCCATTTATCGCAAGTTAGTTGATAAGCATAAGTCTTTTGGTGAAATTTATGACCTTTCGGCTATTCGAGTCTTAACGAATTCGATTCCCGATACCTACGCCGTTTTGGGTGCCATTCATGCACACTGGACACCAATTCCAGGACGATTTAAGGATTATATTGCCTTACCAAAGCCAAACGGCTATCAATCGTTGCATACAACGGTGATCGGTCCTTCTGGCAGACCTTTGGAAGTGCAAATCAGAACCCATGCGATGCACCAAGTCGCTGAATTCGGGGTTGCGGCCCACTGGGCCTATAAGCAACATGGTGGCACGTCTAACCAATCAGCCGACGTCAAGGATCAAAGTGAACGCGCTTTGAACGTGATTCAGGGAATTTTGGAATTGCAGGAATCGGCAACGGATGCCCAGGACTTTATGGATTCGGTCCAAGCTGACCTGTTCGTTGACCGGGTTTACGCCTTTTCACCAGCAGGCGATGTTTATGAATTGCCAAAGGGAGCTGGTCCTTTGGATATGGCCTTTGCCATCCATTCTAATTTGGGAACCAAAACGACTGGGGCCAAGGCCAACGGCCGGATTGTGCCACTGGATTATAAGATTCAAAATGGCGACATTATGGAAATTTTGACCGGCCCCAATGCGAGTCCCTCAAGAGACTGGTTGGATTTGGTTTCAACGCGTAAGGCTCGACACAAGATTAAGCATTTCTTGAAGTCTCAAGACCGGGCCGATAACATCGAAAACGGTCTGGAAGCTATCTCGCGTGCACTCTTTGAAATGCATTTTAACCCGGTTGAATTCCTCACGGATGAACAAATTACTGCCGTGGCGGAAGCCATGCAGGCCGGCACTCGCGAGGATTTGTTAGCCGCTGTTGGCTATGGTGATATTTCAAGATTAGCGGTTGCCAAGGAATTAACCCGCCAGGTTCGGGAAGAGCGTGAGGCGGCGGATGCCGAAGAGTTGCAAAAAAGCTTGCTGGAAGATGGCCAGGCCATTAAGAAGGAGCCTCAGGTACCGAAGCAAAAAAGCCGTGACCGCGATAAGCAGTCTGACGTTGTGATTGCTGGAGTTGATAACTTGTTGGTTCGTTTGTCTGGTTGTTGTACCCCTGTGCCGGGTGATCCCGTGATGGGCTATATTTCTCAAGGACGAGGCATTGCTGTTCACCGTTTTGATTGCCCAAACATCCACGCAGCCCAACAAAAGGGCCAGCGATTGGTGGATGTGATTTGGGCGGATGTCAACGGTCAACGGCCAGATTACACCGCTGATTTAACCATCCATGCCGAAAATGAACCAGGTATTTTGAATGCTATTTTGCGGTCATTAAACGCTAAGACTCGCTTTATCAAGGAAATTAACGGCCATGTCACCAAAGGTGGTATGGTCCAGGTTCAAGCTTCAATTGGGGTAGCTAACTTAGCCCAATTGAATGGCATTATTGATGCTTTGTTGGCGGATCACTCGGTTTATGATGTAAAGCGGACAATTCATTGAAGTGCTGCTGATTGTCATGGCTGGTTGGCCAGACCCCTTGTTCTCGGTTAACCATGCCTGCAAGTCAGCTATTTACAAATCAGATAATGAGACGTTAAAAGGACGTCCTGTCAGTGTTGGTGCACTGGGCAGGGCGTCCTTTTTAGTTGCTTTGGTCAAGCTGATTTTTTAATGGGCCTTCAACCAGTAGACAAGGCCGAAGGGAATCGTTGATTCGGTTCCCGTAAAGATGCGACCGATATTTTTACGGTGCCGGTAAAAGACAAAAATCGTCAAGGTAATGGCAACAATCGATAAAATCCAGTCGTGATAGTAAAAGACTGACATGCAAGTGGCGAAAGTAAAGCCAACCATTGAGGCCACCGAAACCATGGAGAAGAGAATCAGGCATAGAATAAAGGTGGCACAAACCATCAAAAAGAGTGGGGTATTATAGACGGATAAGACACCGGCCGAAACTGCCACGGCCTTGCCCCCCTTGAAGCCAATCCAAATTGAGAAGGTGTGTCCCAAAATAGCAAAGAGGCCGACGAGCATCACGTTGACATGGTGCCAACCGAAGAGTGCTGGCAAAGAGGCGGCCAAAGAGCCCTTGAGAATATCCAAGCAAAGAACAATCGTTCCCGGAACAGGGCCCAAAATGCGAAAGGCATTGGTGGTCCCAATGTTACCAGAGCCCTCGGTCCGGATGTCCTTATGATAAAAGACCTTACCTAACCAGTATCCTGGGACCATTGACCCTAAGAGATAGGCCAAGCCCAGGATGAAAGCGATTTTTAACATAGTTTTTAAAACTCCTTTTTTCTAAAAAGAAACAGCACGGTACATTTTACCATAGGATTTTATTTTCCCTGGTTAAATTTTTCTGAGAAGCCCTGATGAAAGAGGGCGGATTGGCCGCTAACTGATTTGACGACTTAGAACTTTTCTTTTTCCCTATTGTCAGTTTGTAAATTTTAATCTATGATAATTATTGATTGTCTAAGATAGTAGCACCACTTGTTTTAACTAACAAGAGCGCGTTATCCTAGACGAAATGACGAGAAGGAAGAAGACCGTGGCAAAGCAAACACACTACGACTCAGATTCAATTAAAATTTTAGAAGGATTGGAGGCGGTCCGAAAACGCCCCGGTATGTATATCGGATCGACTGATGGACGTGGGCTCCACCATTTAGTTTATGAAATTGTCGACAATGCCGTTGATGAAGCCTTAGGAGACTTCGGGAATGATATTGCGGTAACAATTGAAGAAAATAATGCCATTACTGTTCGCGATTTTGGTCGTGGTATGCCGGTGGGGATGCACTCTTCTGGAAAACCAACGCCTGAAGTCATTTTGACGGTCCTCCATGCCGGTGGGAAGTTTGGCCAGGGTGGTTATGCCACTTCTGGTGGTCTGCACGGTGTTGGTTCATCCGTTGTCAACGCCTTGTCGGAACACCTGAAGGTGACAATCGTTCGCGATGGTCACCGCTTTGAAGAGACTTTCGAAAATGGGGGCCACCCAGTTGGCACTCTGATTGATTTAGGTCCAACCAAGGACCATACCGGGACAACGGTCACGTTTAAACCGGATGCAAGCATTTTTTCAACCACTGTCTTTAAGTTTGATACTTTGGCTGAACGCTTACGCGAGTCGGCCTTTTTGATGTCAGGGGTCAAGTTTACCTTGACGGATAAGCGGGTTACCCCCGTTCGTGAAGAAGTTTACCACTATGACCACGGTCTACAATCCTTTGTTCAATTCTTGAATGAGGAAAAAGAGGGCTTGGGCCCAGTGATGACCTTTGAGGGAATGGCCGACGACATTTTGGTTGACGTTGCCGCCCAATACAACGACGGCTACTCCGAGACCTTGCTGTCCTTTGTTAACAACGTCCGGACACAAGATGGTGGTACTCACGAAGTTGGTTTCCGCTCGGCATGGACAAAGGCCTTTAATGAATACGCCCGCCGGGTGAACCTCTTAAAGGAAAAGGATAAGAACCTTGAAGGGTCAGACGTTCGAGAAGGATTGTCGGCCGTCATTTCTTTGCGTGTCCCAGAAGAAATTTTGCAATTCGAAGGACAGACAAAGGATAAATTAGGAACGACCGAGGCCCGTGCGGCTGTGGATGGGGTTGTTAATGAAACTTTGTCTCGCTTCTTGCTAGAAAACGGTGACTTTGGTCAAAAGATTGTCCGTAAGGCACTTCGCGCTCGTGAAGCCCGTGAGGCTGCCCGTAAGGCCCGTGAGGAATCCCGGACTGGCAAGTCAAAGGGTAAGCGTGACCGCTTGTTGTCTGGAAAGTTAGCGCCAGCCCAGTCGAAGAACGCCGATAAGAATGAATTGTTCTTGGTCGAGGGTGATTCAGCCGGCGGTTCCGCTAAGCAGGGCCGAGACCGGAAGTTCCAGGCAATTTTGCCGTTGCGTGGGAAGGTCTTAAATACCCAAAAGGCAAAATTAGCGGACATCCTAAAAAATGAGGAGCTTTCGACGCTGATTTACGCTATTGGTGGCGGAGTCGGTCCTGATTTTAATATTAAAAATGCGGCCTTTGATAAGATCATTATCATGACCGATGCCGATGATGATGGGGCCCATATTCAAACCCTGTTATTGACTTTCTTTTATAAGTACATGCGACCATTGATTGAAGCTGGTCGTGTCTACATTGCCTTACCACCACTTTACCGAGTGAAGTACCGTGGCAAGAAGGAAGATTCTTTTGCGTGGACCAATGATGAACTAGCGACGATTACGTCAACGGCCAAGGTGAAGTACGAATTAACGCGTTTCAAGGGCTTGGGTGAAATGAATGCGCCGCTTCTCTGGGAAACGACGATGGACCCTGAATCTCGGACGTTGATTCGGGTCAAGATTGATGACGCCGTTCTGGCCGAAAAACGGGTGACAACGTTGATGGGTGATAAGGTTGATCCTCGTCGCCAATGGATTGAAAACAATGTTCAGTTTACCCTGGAGGAAGACGGTTCAATTTTGGATAACGTTGCCGGTGGTGACGAAGCCAATGCCCAGGTCTTTGAACAGGCGATGGCTGGTCACAATGCCGACGACGACCAAGATGCTCAGGTGATTGTTGCTAAGGGGAAATCAGTTAAGCAAAAGGCGGATGACCCAGCAGGCAAAGCTTCAGACCACGTTGAGAACTTAGACTTGTTTTAATAATTAATTTAGAAAGGTGGGGATTGTCAGTATGGCAGACCGCATTACTGAGCTTTCATTGGAAGCCGTGATGGGTGAGCGCTTTGGCCGATATTCAAAATATATCATCCAAGAACGTGCCCTTCCGGATATCCGTGATGGTCTCAAGCCGGTTCAGCGGCGGATTTTGTACGCCATGGACCAGGATTCAAATACCTATGACCATCCATATCGTAAGTCGGCTAAATCAGTCGGAAACGTGATGGGAAACTTCCACCCCCACGGGGATTCCTCAATTTATGAGGCCATGGTTCGCTTGTCCCAGGATTGGAAGGTCCGCGAACCATTAATTGATATGAACGGGAACAACGGGTCAATTGATAATGACCCGGCCGCTGCGATGCGGTATACCGAGTCACGGTTGACAAAGTTATCTGGGGAAATCTTAAAGGACTTAGCCCAGGATACGGTTGAAATGGTCTTGAATTTCGATGATACGACCTACGAGCCAACAGTGCTCCCATCTCGAGTACCAAACCTCTTTGTTAACGGGGCAACCGGGATTTCAGCTGGTTATGCCACTGATATTCCACCCCATAACTTAAAGGAAATTAACCAAGCGCTGGTTTACTTGCTTGACCATCCCGATGCACCGTTGTCAGCTTTGATGAGGTACGTCAAGGGACCTGATTTTCCAACGGGTGGCATTATTCAGGGAATCGGCGGCATTAAGCAGGCCTACAAGACCGGCCGGGGCCGGGTGGTTGTCCGTGCGAAAACGACGGTTTCTGATCTGAAGGGCGGCAAGAAAAAGATTGAAGTGACGGAGTTACCATACGAAGTCGTGAAATCAAACTTGGTTGCTAAAATTGATGCAATTCGGGCCAACAAAGAAGTTGCCGGCATCATTGAAGTTCGTGATGAATCCGACCGTGAGGGAATGTCGATTGTGATTGAATTGGCCAAGGATGCCTCGGCCGATGGGATTTTGACTTACCTCTTTAAGAAGACGGACTTACAGATTTCATATAACTTCAACATGGTTGCCATTCACGACCAGCGTCCCGTCTTGGTGACTTTGAAAGACGGTTTGACCGCCTTCTTGGATTTCCGTAAGGAAGTTGTTCGCAAGCGGTCAGCTTACGACTTAAAGAAGGCGAAAGCCCGCCAACACATCGTTGAGGGGCTGATTCGGATGTTGTCCATTCTTGATGAAGTCGTGGCAACAATTCGTTCTTCAAAGAACCGCAAGGATGCAACGGAAAACTTGGTAAAGGAATATCAATTCACCAAGGAACAGGCCGAAGCCATCGTGGCTTTGCAGTTGTATCGGTTGACAAATACCGATGTGACGCAGCTGGAAGAGGAGCACAAGGCACTAGCCGAAAAGATTGCGATGCTCGAGAAAATTCTGAATGAAGAGGAAGCGCTTCATGATGTGATTCGGACCGAATTAAAGGCCATCACGAAGGAATATGCTAGTCCACGCTTGACGGAAATCGAAGAGGAAATCCAGTCGTTGGTAATCGACACAGCAGTGACGGTGCCAGACGAAGATGTCCGTATCTTGGTTTCAAAGAATGGTTATGCCAAGCGGTCATCATTGCGTTCTTACAAAGCCTCTGCTGCTGAAAACGGCTTAGCTGAGGATGATGCCGTTGTCTTGAACCAAACGGCGAATACGACTCAGCATTTGCTGATGTTTACAAACATGGGAAACCTGATTTATCGGCCAATTTATGAGCTGGCAGAGTACAAGTGGAAGGAACCAGGGGAACATTTCTCGCAGGCGCTCTCGAACTGGGATAGCCAAGAAAGTATTATCCAGGCTTATGTGGTTGCCGAAACCGACAGCAACCAGGCCTTCTTGCTCGCTTCCAATGATGGCTTTATCAAACAAAGTTTGCTGAAGGATATTGTGCCAAAGTCGTACAAGAAGAAATCAGCGATTGTGATGAAGCTCAAGACAGAAGAGTCACGGGTTGTCACGGCAACACTTGTCGCCAAGCAAGAAGAAGTCTTGGTTTTGGCGAAGACAGGTTTGGCCTTGCGCTTCGAATTGGCGGATGTGCCAGTTGTTGGTGCGCGGACTGCCGGGGTGAAGGCCATTAAGCTGACTGAAGGCGATACCGTGGTTGCGGCATTAGCTTTGGCACCAAGTGCTAAGTTCTTGGCCTTGGTGACCAACCAAGGATCCTTTAAGTACAGCTTGTTAGAGGACATTACACTTGGTCACCGAGCCAACAAGGGCTTGCAAGTCCTTAGCCCACGAAAGACCGTTTCTTATGAGATTGCTGCCGCGACAGCCGTTGACCCTAATCAGGGTGCTTTGCGGATTGAAACGGACCACTTAAAGGACTTTGATATCCAGTTGGCGGATCATTCATTAGCGAGCCGAACCAGCAACGGCCAGGCACTATTGGATGTGAAGAGTGATGGGCAGGCAACGGCCATTTTCCCTTTAAATTTAACGGGAAATGACTAGGCAAAGTAGACCCATTCGGGTTACAATCTAAGTATTGACAGTTGCCAAAAAATTGGCACTAGAGGAGTGAAAAGACATGGCAAAGATTCAAGTTTTTGGACACAAGAACCCAGATACTGACACTGTTGCTTCTGCAATGGGTGCCGCTGATTTGTTGGCACAACAAGGTTTGGAAACCCAAGCCGTTGCGCAAGGAAAGCCAAACGCCGAAACGCAATTTGCGTTGAATCACTTTGGCTTGGAAGCCTTGCCAATTATTGACAAGGCCGAGACAGCAGAAGTTGTTTTGGTTGACCACAACGAAGCCGCACAGTCAGTTGATAATTTGGCTGATGTTCAGGTTTATGGCATCTACGATCACCACAAGTTTGCTTTTGAAAATGCAACCCCTTTGTATATCACGGCTAAGCCATGGGGTTCTGTCTCAACAATTTTGTACTATGAATACTTGCAAGCTGGTTTGACAATTCCTGCTAAGGTTGCAGGAATGTTGGCTTCTGGTTTGATTTCAGATACTTTGTTGTTGAAGAGCCCAACGACAACGGATGTTGATCGTAAGGCCTTGCCTGAACTAGCTAAGATTGCTGGTATCGAAGACTTGGATGGCTATGGTTTGGCCATGTTGAAGGCCGGGACTGATTTGTCAACGCGAACAGATGAAGAATTGTTGGAAGGGGATGCTAAGTCCTTTACCATGGGTTCACACGAATTCCGGATTGGCCAAGTGAACACGGTTGATATTGATGATGTTTTGGCTCGTAAGGAAGGCTTGGAAAAGGCAATCAAGGCCGCTGGTTATGAGGACTTCTTGTTTGTGATTACAGACATCTTGAATTCAAACTCAAAGGGTCTTTATATTGGGGACGCCCCAGAAGCAATCGAAGCTGCCTTTGGTGCCAAGCTTGAAAATGATGTGATTGACTTGCCAGGGGTTGTTTCCCGGAAAAAGCAAGTTGTCCCACCATTGCAGGGTCAATTCTAAGCTCAGAATTATTTCGATAAATCTGAGAAATGGGCTTTACAGCCATCTAAAATCTATGTATAATATTATTTTGTATTGACAAGCAAATAATTTTTATAAAAAAATCTAACATTCGAGGAGCAGGGAATATGCGTATTCATGTCGTATTAGGCAATGATGAAACTGGAGAGCGTATTTACTTGACGTCAAAAAACCGTCGTAATACGCCTGACCGTTTGGAGTTGAAGAAGTACTCACCAAAACTTCGTAAAGTGGTAACATTCAAGGAGATCAAGTAATGGCTAAGAAATCAAAGATTGCAAAGGCAAAGCAACGTGAAGCTTTGGTAGCGAAGTACGCTGACAAGCGTGCCGCTTTGAAGGCTGCTGGTGATTACATCGGATTGGCAGCTTTGCCAAAGGATTCATCACCTGTTCGTCTTCACAACCGTGACCAAATCGATGGTCGCCCACACGGTTATATGCGTGAATTTGGTATGTCACGTTTGAACTTCCGTCAATTAGCACACAAGGGCCAGATTCCTGGTGTTCGTAAGGCTTCTTGGTAAGAATTTAATACCCTTTAAACCACAGCCTTGCTGTGGTTTTTTTGTGCCTGCCTTGCTTTTTCTGGTAAAATCAGCTATGATAAAAGTAAGTTAATTTACATAGAGGTTGTAAATGAGCGGGTCAGGGGGATTTGACCGGCTCATTTTTTATGGCAGAAAACCAAAAAGGAGTTTGGATGGCACAGGCAAAGAATCAAGCCTTGCTTGAAATTTTAAATCCGATCATTGAAAAACAGGGGCTCTTGCTCTGGGATTTAAACATCAAGAAGGTTGGTGGACAAAAAACAGTCGAAGTGTTAGTTGATTTACCAGACCACCAAAACATTTCCATGGCGCAGATTACTGAGTTTACTCAGTTGGTCAATGAGGCCTTGGATGATGCAGCAGTTGATCCGGTTCCAGGTGAGTATATGTTAGACATTGCTTCTCCTGGGATGGATCGCAGCCTGGCCGAACCTTGGCACTTTGCCTGGGCGAAGGAAGGCGATTTGGCAGTGACCATTGCTTTATTTGCGGCCAAGGACGGTCAAAAGCAGTGGACCGGTCAAATCACTGACTTAAATGAAAACGGTTTGTCACTACAAAGTGATCAAAAGAAGTTGGATGTTACCTTTGATGAAATTGCCAAAGCCATTGTGGCCGTTCAATTTTAAACTAATTGAAAGTGGAGAAAGCAAATGAGTAAAGAATTAGTACAAGCCTTAGATGCCTTAGAGCAAGAACGTGGAATCGACCGCGAAGTTGTTGTAGAAGCTTTGGAAAATGCTTTGAAGGCCGCTTATAAGAAGCAGTACAACGCGGCTCAAAATGTTGAAGCAACTTTTGATGATAAGAAGGGTCAAATGACCATTAAGCAGGTCAAGTTGGTTGTTTTGGATGATGACTTGGTTGACTCCGATACGGAAATTCCTTTGACGGAAGCCTTGGAAATTAACAAGGCCTACGAACCAGGTGACGAAATTCGTTTCGATGTCACACCAAAGGACTTCGGTCGGATGGCTGCGCAGGCAGCTAAGCAGGTGATTGTGCAGAAGATGCGCGAAGCAACTCGTCAAGCAATTTATGACAAGTACCAGGATTACCAAGATGAAATCATCACTGGTGAGGTTGAGCGACAGGATAACCGCTTCTTGTACGTGATGTTGCCAGGCAAGCAGGAAGCCGTGATGACACAGGGCGACCAAATGCCAAATGAAACCTATCGCATGCGCGATCGCATCAAGGTTTTGGTGAACAAGGTTGACAATTCCTTGAAGGGACCACAAATCTTTGTTTCACGTACGGCTCCTGATTTGGTCAAGCGTTTGTTTGAACAAGAAGTGCCAGAAGTTTATGATGGTACAGTGGAAATTGTTTCCATTGCCCGTGAAGCTGGTGACCGGTCAAAGATTGCGGTTTACACGCACGATGCTGATTTGGACCCCGTTGGTGCCTTAGTTGGACAACGTGGTGCCCGTGTTCAAGCTGTTGTGACGGAATTGGGTGGCGAGCATATGGATATCGTGGAATGGGTGGAAGATGAGGCCCAGTATATCGCCAATGCATTGAACCCAGCCGAAGTAACGGACGTGATTTTTGATGCCAATAACGAGCAATCTGTCACTGTGATTGTACCGGACGACCAATTGTCATTGGCAATTGGTAAGAAGGGGCAAAACGCCCGTTTGGCAGCTCGTTTGACCGGCTTTAAGATTGATATCAAGGCCGAAAGCGAAGCCCGCGACTTAGCGGTTGAAAAGGCTGAAGCAAACGAAACGGCTGATACTGCTGACCAAGTAGTGGTTGAGGAAACTCAGGCACCTGTTGAACCAGCAGATGACAACCAAGCAGCAACAGACCAAGAAGACTAAGTATTAGAGGAGGTTCTTTCATGAAAACACGGAAGGTTCCCTTAAGAAAAGATATCGTGACTGGCGAAATGTTTGCCAAAAAGGACCTGGTCCGGGTCGTTAAAAATAAGGAAGGGGAGGTCTTCTTAGATCCCTCTGGTAAACAAAACGGTCGCGGTGCCTATATTTCCTTAAACCGTGAGGTTGCTAAGGAAGCAAAGGAAAAGCGCGTCTTTGAAAAGGCCTTTTCAATGCCAATTGATCCGGCTTTTTATGAAGAACTCTTTGCTTATGTTGACCATCAGCAAGCCCGAAAAGAGTTATTTGAAAATGAAAAGTGAAGAAGAACAAATCTTACACTTACTTGGTTTGGCGCGCATGTCTAGAAGCCTCGTTTACGGGACTAACGACACGTTAACTGCTATTCAAGGCCAAAAGGCGAAAGTTGCCTTTTTCCCAAAAGATGGTGGTGCCAGCCAGCAAAAGAAATTTCGGGACAAAACCAGCTTTTATCAGGTGACCTTGGTTGAAGATTTTACCAAGGATGAATTAAGTCAAGCAATTGGCTTAAACCGGTCGATTATGGCCATCACCAATAATGGCTTTGCGAAAAAAATTAAACAATTACTCGAAGAAAAGGAGCGGAATTAATGGCAGAAGAAAAAAAGTTTTCAGGTTCCAACCGGCCAACCCGCAAGCAGGCAGTACCAGAACGAAAAGAATTGCCTGCTTCTCAGCGTCGACACGCCGCTAAATTATCAGATGAAGCCAAGCCACAAAATTCAAGCCGGCCTCGTCCAAAGACACAAGAAGGTGGTCAACAAAATCGCCGCAGCAACAATAACAACCGCCCAGGTAATGGCCAACAGGGTCAAGGCAGGAACCGTCGCAACAATAACAACAACCGGAGTAACAATGCCGGTCGACCAATGATTCGCGAAAAGAAGTCATGGTCAACAAAGCCACGGGAAGGGCAGATTAACTACTCTGCTCAAAAAGATGACAGTTTGAAGGAATACGTTTCTGAAAACAAGAAGGCCCAAGAAGCAAAGCAACAGGCAAAGAAGAAGCCAGCTGCTAAGAAGCCAGCTGCTAAGCCAGCTGCTTCGGGGGCCAAGACGGAAGCTAATTCAGGTCAAGGCCGCTTTGGTGGTTCCCTTGCTTCAGGTAACAATTCTGCTCGGAATAACACTCGTAAGCGCAATACCAACGGTACTGGTCAGCAAACACCACGCCGTAACGATAAGCCACACGGCTCAAAGAAGGCTCGTCGCATTGCAGCTAAGCAAGCACCAAAGAAGCCAGTGACAGTCCGTAAGGAACAGCCATTGCCAGAAGTTTTGGAATACAAGGTCGGCATGAACGTGCAGGACTTGGCTAAACTTTTGCACCGTGATGCCACCGAAATCATTAAGAAGTTGTTCTTACTTGGTGTTGTAACGAACCAAAACCAATCATTGGATGAAGATACCATTGAAGTTTTGGCAGCTGATTACGGCATTGAAGCAAAGCAAAAAGAAGAAGAAGATGTGGCCGATATCGACCGCTTCTTCGATGATGAAACGATTAACGAAGAGGCCTTGGAACCACGTGCCCCTGTTGTGACTATCATGGGACACGTCGACCACGGTAAGACGACGCTGTTGGATTACTTGCGTAAGACGAACGTGACCGCTGGCGAAGCTGGTGGAATCACACAGCATATTGGTGCCTATCAAGCACGTTTGAACGATAAGTTGATTACTTTCTTGGATACTCCTGGTCACGCGGCCTTTACGGAAATGCGTGCCCGTGGTGCCAACGTGACGGATATCACGGTTTTGGTTGTTGCTGCCGATGATGGTGTGCAACCACAGACAATCGAAGCGATTAACCATGCTAAAGCCGCTGGTACGCCAGTCATCGTTGCTGTTAACAAGATTGATAAGGAAGGGGCTAACCCTGAACAAGTCATGAACGAGTTGATGGCCTATGATTTGGTTCCTGAAGAGTATGGTGGTGATACCATCTTCGTTCAGATTTCAGCTAAGTTTGGCCAAAACGTTGACCAATTGCTGGAAATGATTTTGTTGGAAGCTGATGTTTTGGAATTGAAGGCTGATCCAACACAACCTGCTCGTGGTTCTGTTATCGAAGCTCGTTTGGATAAGGGCCGCGGTCCTGTCTCAACTGTTTTGATTCAACAGGGAACGCTCCATGTTGGTGATCCAATCGTTGTTGGAAACACTTATGGTCGTGTCCGGACGATGACCAACGAAAAGGGACAAGATATCGCTGCAGCTAAGCCAGCTACACCTGTTCAAATCACTGGTTTGAACGAAGTGCCTTTGGCTGGTGATCGCTTTATCGTCATGGCAGACGAAAAGACTGCTCGTGCAGCTGGCGAAGAGCGTGCAAAGCGTGCTCGTGAAGAAGTTCGTAACGCCGGTTCTGTTGTGACATTGGATACTTTGTTCAACACAATGGCTGAAAAGGCCATGAAGACAGTGCCAGTTATTGTCAAGGCCGATGTTCAGGGGTCTGTTGAAGCCCTGACTGGTTCATTGAAGAAGATTGAAGTTGATGGTGTTCGAGTAGATGTTGTTCACTCTGCTGTTGGTGCCATTAACGAATCGGATGTTTCTTTGGCGGAAGCTTCTGGTGCGATTATCTTAGGCTTCAACGTTCGCCCAACACCATTTGCCAAGTCACAAGCTAATAACGACAAGATTGACATGCGCTTCTACTCAGTCATCTATGACGCGATTGATGATGTGACAGCCGCAATGAAGGGGCAACTTGAACCTGTCTATGAAGAAAAGGTTATTGGCCAAATCGTTGTTAAGGAACTCTTCAAGTTCTCTAAGGTTGGAACCATTGCTGGTGCCAGCGTTGAAGAAGGTAAGATTACCAAGGATTCAAAGGTTCGTATTATCCGCAATGGTACGGTCATTTATGATGGTCAATTAGCTTCCTTGCAACGTGGTAAGGATGCGGTTAACGAAGTGAAGTTTGGTTACGAGTTTGGTTTCACTGTTAACAAGTTCAACGATATTCAACCAGGTGATGCAGTCGAAGCTTACATCATGGAAGAAGTAAAGCCTAAGTAAGTTTTACTGATGGGAGGTCTTGATGGCAAATGCACAACGCGCTGGGCGTTTGGCCCAGGAAATTCAAAAAGACGTGACTGACCTGATTTTAAAGCGAGTAAATGATCCGCGAGTTCAGGACGTTACGGTGACTTCTGTGGAAGTTTCTGGTGACCTGCAAATCGCTACGATTTACTACTCGATTTTGTCAGACTATGCTTCTGATCGGAAGAAGGCTCAAGCCGGCCTAGAAGCCGCTTCAGGCTTGATTCGTCGTGAATTAGGGGCACGGTTAACTGTTTATAAGATTCCGGAATTGCATTTCGTCTTGGATAATTCAATTCAGTATGGTGACCATATTGAAGAATTGATCCGCGGTTTGCACAAGAAGGATTAAGGTTAAGAAAACTTAACTGAAAAAGGGACTTGCGATGAGCAGGTCCCTTTTTGTTTCCCTTGAAAAATCAGCTTCAACAAGGCATCCAGGCACCGCCACAATGTTGATTGCAATCGAATAGCGTCGCTTTTATTTTCCTTTTATCCCATTTTGTTATGATTGATGGTAGTAAAGTGATTAAAAATCATGATAACTTACAATAGTTTCATGTTTATCACCTATGAAAAGCCAAACACTTTGTGTAGACTAAGAAACTAAGAAGAAGGGCCGTTGTTGGTCCACTTACAGACCGAATCAGTCGAAAGGATTTCATCATGTCAAAACCATTAAACAGTGCAGTTGTCAGCTTGACACCTGACAAGCTATTAGACTTCCAACACTCCGTTGCCAACATTGAAGGGCTGGTTTCATTGACCTTTGGAGAACCTGGTTTTGCGACGCCCGCGCCGGTGAAAAAAGCGACGATTCAAGCAATCGAGGAAGATCGGTCCCACTATGGTGACTCTCAAGGAGAACCAAAGCTCCGCTCAGCCATCTTAGACTATATGGCCGACCGTTATGACCTTCAGTATCCAAGTATTGATAACGTTATTGTAACTGTTGGGGTCACAGAAGCAATGCAATCAATTTTTAAGACCTTGCTCGCACCTGGTCAGGGCCTCTTAATCCCAGACCCAGCCTATGGTTCTTATTTCTCAGCTTTGAGTTTGGCTGGAGGCACGGCTGTTCCAATTGATACGGGCAAGACAGCTTATAAGCTGACGCCCGCCTTGATTGACGAGACGATAGCCGAAACGACAGAAGACGTGCATGCCATTCTCTTTAACTATCCCAATAACCCAACTGGTGTTACTTACACGAAGGAAGAGCTTGAAGAATTAGCAGAGACCTTTAAGCGTCATGACCTTTGGGTGATTTCAGACGAAATTTATTCTGAATTGACTTATGAGGGCAACCACTATTCAATGGGTAAGCTCTTGCCTGACCAAACGGTGGTGGTCAACGGTTTGTCAAAGTCGCACGCCATGACGGGCTACCGCCTCGGCTTTATCCTTGGACCAACCGCATTGATCCAGCAAATTCAAAAGGTGCATGGTCCCTTGGTCTTTGCGGTGCCAACCTTTATCCAAGATGGGGCAGTCGCTGCTTTGAAGATTCCAAAGGAAGACTTAGCCTTTATGAGGGTTGAGTACCAAAAGAGGCGTGATTATGCTAAGAAGTTTTTGGCAGACTTGGGCTTTGAACTGGTTTCGCCAAAGGGGGCCTTTTACCTCTTTGCCAAGTTACCAGCTGATTTAGGCGAAGATGGCTGGGCATTTGCCACAGCCTTGGCTCAGCAGGCCAAGGTGTCGGTGATTCCCGGGGCCGGCTTCTCCTTCTTTGATGAAGCAAAGAAGTTTATCAGGATTTCTTATGCAGCCGATATGGCACAATTGCAAGAAGGTCTGAAGCGCTTGAAAACATACGTAGACGAACAACGTGCAGCCCAAGAGACTGCTGAGGCACTGTCAGAAGATATGACAGCCTTGGCTGACTAGTTCTTGGCTTTCATTAAAAAATCAGCCTTGCCATGGGTGGCTACAGCGACCATGACGACGTACAACAAAAGGAATCCATTTGCGATATGCCCCCCTAAATTGGGACATGTCATTGAGCGGGTTCTTTTTTTGCGCTGATTTGCAAAAGATAAAAAATAAATGAGGGCAAATCTCATAAAAATGCCATAAATCCTTTTAAAAAAGTTCATTTTCGTGTAGACTGGATTGTGCGATGGATGCCATGAGAATGGCTGCTTTCACCAGCAAGACGAAAGGAACCAGGAAAATGACAGAACCACTTTTACCAGTTAACCAGGCGGTTGTTTCAATCGCCCCCGACAAGTTGTTGGGCTTCCAACGACAAGTTTCAGGAATTGAGGACTTAACCTTTTTGACCTTTGGGGAGCCGGGCTTTGATACGCCAGCCGTTGTCAAGGAGGCGACGATTGCTGCCATTAACAACAACCGCTCTCATTATGGAAATTCCCAGGGAGAGCCGGGCGTCCGTAAGGCCATTTTGGGTTATATGAAGGACCGTTACGACCTTGATTATCCAAGTATTGATAACGTTGTCGTGACCGTTGGTGTGACGGAAGCTATGCAGTCAATCTTTAAGACCTTGATTGCGAAGGGTGAGGGACTTTTGATCCCAGAGCCTGCTTATGGTTCTTACTTTGCTTCACTGAGCTTGGCCGATGGCGTTGCGGTGCCAATCGATACGGCGAAGAATAAATTTAAGTTGACCCCGGCACTCGTTGACGAAGCTTTGGCCCAAGCAACGGTACCGGTTCGCGCCATTCTCTTGAACTATCCAAATAACCCAACAGGGGTGACTTACTCAAAGGAGGAGTTGGAAGAACTGGCTGCTTGCTTTAAGAAACACCAAATTTGGGTCATCTCAGATGAAATTTATTCCGAATTGACTTATGCCCATGACCACTATTCAATTGGCAAGTTGTTGCCAGAACAGACATTGGTTGTTAATGGTCTTTCAAAGTCTCATGCCATGACGGGTTACCGCCTTGGCTTTATCTTGGGCCCAGCAAGTGTGATGCAGTACATTCAAAAGGTTCACGGCTCTTTGACTTACTCCGTCCCAACCTTTATCGAAGACGGGGCAGAGACGGCCTTGCAGATGACGCGAGCAGAGCTGGACTACATGAAGGAAAGCTACCAAGATCGACGAGACTTTGCTAAGCAGGCCTTAGAAGACCTTGGCTTTGACGTTGTTGATCCCGAAGGGGCCTTTTACCTCTTTGCCAAGATTCCGGCTGATTTTGGCACGGATGGCTGGACTTTTGCTGAGAAATTAGCAGAAGAGGGCAAGGTTGCAGTCATTCCTGGGGCAGCTTTCTCCCACTTTAAAGAGGCGAACGCTTATATCCGCATTTCTTATGCAACCGCTCAAGATCAATTAGAAATCGGCTTTGCAAAATTGCGGGACTACATTGAAAAGGCCCGTGCAAATCGGTAAAATAAGAACCGACCAAAAAGACGCTTTTGACTATCAACCCTGAAATTTGGACAAATTTTGGGGCTGAAATCATTTCGCACTTTGGTCGGTTTTTTTAATTGCACAGATGGAGGCCAATGATGGCAACAAAAAAGCACCCCGAACTATCCGGCCTGCTGGTCGTAAATAAGCCTAAGGAAATGACTTCATTTGGCGTGGTTGCGCGACTACGGCGGGTAACCGGACAGAAGAAGATTGGCCACGCAGGGACGCTCGATCCAAACGTGGAGGGCGTTTTGGTTGTCGCCTTGGGGAAGGCGACTAAGTTAATTGACCTTTTGCAAAGTCGGCCAAAAACCTACACGGGGACGGTGACCTTTGGTTATGCAACGGAAAGTCAGGATGCTGATGGGGCGGTTGTTGAAGAACAGCCTTTGAGAGCAGCCATTGACCAGGAGCAGCTCGACGCAGCTCGAGCTGATTTGACCGGTGACATTATCCAGATTCCACCAATCTATTCGGCCGTTAAGGTCAACGGCAAGCGCCTCTATGAATATGCGCGAGCGGGGGAAGAGGTTGAACTCCCCAAGCGAGAGGCGACTATTTATCGTTTCGACCAGACCAGCCCATTAACCTGGGTTGAAGGTCAACCTTACCAGCAAATGGACTTCTTGGCCCAAGTTTCCAAGGGAACTTATATTCGGACTCTGGCTTACGATCTTGGCCAAAAATTAGGGCTACCCGCGACGATGACGGCTTTGAAGCGAATAGCTGGCTCTGGTTTTACAATCGATCAAGCCGTCCCACTCGATGACTTGTTGACGATGGACTATCCCAAAATCTTAACGCACGTGCATTCCATTGAGTCCGTGTTGGCTTGGCCAAAGAAGGTCTTAACCCAAGATGAGGTCTTTGCGGTCAAGAACGGGCAAAAGATTCCAGTTAGTACCTGGCCACAAAATGATGCCGGTTACTACCAAGTGTATGACCGAGACCGGTTGCTGGCAGTCTACGCCTTTGATGCCGACCAGGATCTCTGGCGGTCGCGGTATTTCTTTGCCCAAAATTGAAACAAGCTAAGTGATTGAATGAGTAAAAACTCTGCTATAATATGCCCATGACTGAATTAATATCTTTGCATTATCCATTAAAAGAATTGCCCCAATTGACTAGTAAGCAAGTGCTGGCAATGGGCTTTTTTGACGGGGTCCATTTGGGCCATCAGAAGGTAATCCAGGAAGCGGCGCGGGTGGCGCACGAAAATGGATTGCCGCTGGCCGTTTTGACTTATAACCCTTACCCGGGCCTAGTATTTAAAAAGCTGCCTCAACCCTGGCATGATTTAACACCCCTGGACCAGAAGGTTCAGCTGCTAGGGAAGCTGGGCGTTGATCGGGTGTACTGCCTTCAATTGACGTCACACCTTTCGGCCTTGCATCCGGAAGAATTTATTAAGGAAATTCTTTTGCCTCTCCAGGTTCATACCGTTGTTGCGGGCTTTGACCACCGTTACGGCAAGAAGGAGTACCAAGCTGACATGGCTCACCTGCCTGAATATGCTGCTGGTCGCTTTGATGTCCTGACGGTTGCTAAGAAGGCCCTTGGTAAATCAGCTGTCAAGGTGGCTTCAAGGCAGATCCGTCAAGACCTAGCCGCTGGTAACTTGGCTGCCGTAACAGAGAGCCTTGGTCGCGTTCACGAGACCACCGGTCTGATTGTCCATGGGGATGCTCGGGGCCGGACGTTGGGTTTCCCAACGATTAATATTTGGACGCCGGAAGTTGAGTTCCTGCCTGGTATCGGTGTTTACGCTGTGAGCGCCTATGTTGATGGCCGCTGGGTCGATGGCATGGCCTCGATTGGTCGCAATGTGACTTTTGAAGCGAACCGACCGGTGACAGTTGAAATTAACCTTTTTGATTTCGCCGATGAAGTTTATGGGGAACCGGTGAAAGTCCAGTGGTATGCGAAGTTGCGCAATGAAGTGAAGTTTGATTCCGCAGAAGCCTTGGTTGACCAGTTGCTGATTGACCAACAAAAAACACGTGAATACTTTCAAGAAAAAGTAGATTAATTTTAATCTGCTTTTTTCTTTGCCATGACATAATCGCTATTAAGGTTGATAGATGGGTATTTTTTCATAAAATTAGCACTCGTTTATAAAGAGTGCTAAAAATAGTTTGCATTTTTCTGAATCTTTTGTATAATATAGTTGTTAGCAGTTAAGAGTTTTGAGTGCTAAACAAAATTAAAGGGGGTTTGGGTTGATGCTAACTGATCGACAGCAATTAATTTTGGCGGCGATTATTTATGAATATACCCAGACTGCCCGAGCGGTCGGGTCAAAGACCTTACATGATCAGTTGAATTTGGAATTTTCACCGGCAACGATTCGCAATGAGATGAGTTTCTTGGAGGAAGCTGAGCTGATTAAAAAGCTCCATACCTCCGCTGGTCGAATTCCTTCAAAAACTGGTTACCGCTACTACCTTGACCATTTAATGGTGGCTGACCAGGTTTCTGACCAAGATGTTGCGCTGATTGCCCAACAAATTCGTGGTAACTTCCATGAATTGGATGATTTGCTTGGCCAAACAGCCCGGCAATTGGCAGACATGACGGGATTAACGGCCTTGGTGTTGAAGCCAAAAGCCGTTAACCTAAAAATCTCGTCTTTCCAACTGATTCAGCTGGAACGGCAACAGGTTTTGGCTGTCTTAGCAACGTCTGATGGCAAAGTAACTTCGCAAACTTTCCGTCTGCCAAAGGAAATGACCGTCTCGTCCTTAACGGACATGGTGGCCTATATCAATGCACAGATGGTTGGCAGACCGGTTCAAGAAGTCCTTTCACTGATGAACTCAGAAGAGTTGCCCGTCACGCTTTCACGCAATGTTGAAAGCCCGGCAGCTTTCCTGCAGCTCTTTGGGGAGGTCTTGGCTCGGTCGGTTGAAGAACAGGTCCACATTGGTGGCCGCCTCAACCTCTTAGAAGTGGCTGACGACGCTTACTTAAACCTGAAGGAAGCACGGTCAGTCTTGGAATTGTTTGACTCGCCTGAGGCGGTTCGCCAATTGGCTGTGACACAAAAACAGTCGGTGATGATTCGCTTGGGTCAGGAGTTACCAACGCCGCTTTTGCAGGATTACGCCATTCTTGCTGCACCGTTTTCGGTCGGTGGTGATGATGGCGGTGTGATCGCATTAGTGGGTCCCATTCGGATGCCATATGCCAAGATTGCTAGGTTGCTATCAACCTTTGCCAAAGCACTAGATACAAAATTATTCGAATATGTTTAACCAAAAGGAGGAACGCCCGTGGCGAAGTCTGAAGATGAAAAAGATTTGAAGCAAGCTGATATTGAGGAAGAAACAGAGGCAAAGGAATTTGCTGATGCGGACCAAACTCAAGAAGAAGCAAAAGACAAATCAGAAGAAACGCAAGCAGAATCAATAGAGGAGCCAGCAGTGGATCCAATAGCTGATTTGCAAGCAGCGCTTGAGAAGAAGGATGATGAATTACTTCGTGCTCAGGCTGAAATTCAAAACATCCAAAGCCGTAATGCTCGTGAGATTCAAAATATTCGCAAGTATGATGGCCAGAAATTAGCCGAAGCCATTTTACCGGTGGTTGATAACTTGGAACGCGCCCTTGCAGTTGAAGTGGGGGATGACGACAAGGTGGCTCAAATTCATAAGGGTGTTGAAATCACGTTGAAGACTTTGAAGCAGGCGTTGACAACCAATGGTATTCAAGAAGTCGGCCAAGTTGGTGATGCCTTTGATCCAAATACCATGCAAGGTGTTCAATCTGTGCCGGCAGAAGGCAAAATTAAGGCCGATCAAGTGGCGACGGTCTTGCAAAAGGGTTATGTCCTTCAAGATCGCGTCATTCGTCCAGCGATGGTCGCAGTGGCAAAATAACATTTGCGAAATAGCAAATATTTGGTGACTCAGCCCTTTGGCACCACACCTTAAAAAGCTTAAGAATATGATTTAAAAAATAGGAAGGGTCGATATACTATGTCAAAGATTATCGGAATTGATTTAGGAACTACTAACTCAGCTGTTGCCGTTTTGGAAGGTGGTAAGCCAAAGATTATTACAAACCCTGATGGTGGTCGTACGACACCTTCAGTTGTGTCATTTAAGAATGGGGAGACCCAGGTTGGTGACGTTGCTAAGCGTCAAGCAATCACAAACCCAGACACGATTTCATCAATCAAGTCTCACATGGGTGAAGCAGGTTACAAGGTAACCGTTGATGGTAAAGATTACACACCACAAGAAATCTCAGCCATGGTTTTGCAGTACATCAAGGGCTATGCAGAAGACTACTTGGGTGAAAAGGTAGACAAGGCCGTTATCACGGTTCCTGCATACTTTAACGATGCTCAACGTCAAGCTACCAAGGATGCCGGTAAGATTGCCGGTTTGGAAGTCGAACGAATCATCAACGAACCAACGGCTGCTGCTTTGGCTTATGGAATGGACAAGTTGGACAAGGATGAAAAGATTTTGGTTTATGACCTTGGTGGAGGAACATTTGATGTTTCTGTCCTTGAATTAGGTGATGGTGTCTTTGAAGTTTTGTCAACAAATGGTGACACACACCTTGGCGGTGATGACTTCGATGCTAAGATTATCGACTACTTGGCTGATGAATTCAAGAAGGAAAACGGCATCGACTTGAAGCAAGATAAGTTGGCTTTGCAACGTTTGAAGGATGCCGCTGAAAGTGCTAAGAAGACTTTGTCTTCAGCAACTGAAGCACAAATCGATTTGCCATTTATCGCTTCTGGCGACCAAGGACCTTTGCACTTGCAAACTTCTTTGACTCGAGCAAAGTTCAACGAATTGACAGCTGATTTGGTTAAGAAGGCCGAAGCACCCGTAATGAACGCCTTGAAGGATGCTGGCTTGTCATTTAATGACATTGATGAAGTAATCTTGAATGGTGGTTCAACTCGTATCCCTGCTGTCCAAGAATCAGTGAAGAAGATGACTGGTAAGGAACCAAACCACTCAATCAATCCTGATGAAGCCGTTGCCTTGGGTGCTGCTGTTCAAGGTGGTGTGATTACTGGGGATGTTAAGGACGTTGTTTTGTTGGATGTTACGCCTTTGTCACTTGGTATTGAAACCATGGGCGGCGTCTTCACGAAGTTGATTGATCGTAACACGACCATTCCAACTTCAAAGTCGCAAGTCTTCTCAACTGCAGAAGACAACCAGCCAGCTGTTGATATTCACGTTTTGCAAGGTGAACGTTCAATGGCCGCTGATAACAAGACTTTGGGTCGGTTCCAATTGTCTGACATTCCTGCCGCAAAGCGTGGTGTCCCACAAATCGAAGTGACGTTTGATATCGACCGTAACGGTATCGTGAACGTTTCTGCTAAGGATTTGGGAACGCAAAAGGAACAAAAGATTACTATCCAAGCTGCCGGTGGTTTGTCTGACGAAGAAATCGAAAAGATGATGAACGACGCCAAGGCAAACGAAGAAGCCGACAACAAGAAGAAGGAAGCAGTTGAAACGCGTAATAACGCCGACCAATTGATTTTCCAGACTGAAAAGACGTTGGAAGAAGTTGGCGACAAGTTGTCAGATGACGACAAGAAGCCAACACAAGATGCCTTGGATGCTTTGAAGAAGGCTAAGGAAGATGCTGCTGCCGAAGACGCTGACTTGACTGATTTGAAGGCCAAGACAGACGACTTGCAAAAGGTAGCTACTGAATTGGCAACAAAGTTGTACCAGCAAGCACAACAAGCCCAAGAAGCACAGGGTGGTGCCGAAGGTGCTAAGAAGGATGACAACACTGTTGATGGTGACTTCGAAGAAGTTAACCCAGACGACAAGAAGTAATCTTTTCTTTGCCAGTAAAAACTGATAAAATGGACCAGCTGCGGCTCGGTCCGTACATATTTGAATCAAAGGAGTCCGCTTGTGAATAACACTGAATTTTACGACCGTCTTGGGGTTTCTAAGACAGCCAGTCAAGATGAAATTAAAAAAGCATATCGCAAACTTTCAAAGAAGTACCACCCCGATTTGAACCATGAACCAGGGGCTGAGGACAAGTATAAGGAAGTTCAGGAAGCCTTTGAAACGCTTGGTGACCCACAAAAGCGCCAGCAGTATGACCAATTTGGTGCTGCAGGTGCCCAAGGAGGCTTTGGGGGTCAAGGAGGCTTCGGTGGTGCTCAGGGCGGTTTCGGCGACTTTTCTGATTTGGGCGATATCTTCTCTCAGATGTTTGGTGGCGGATTCCAGGATCCCAATGCACCACGTAAGGGTCGTGACCTCCAGTACAGGATGCATTTGACCTTTGAGGAAGCCATTTTTGGAACTGAAAAGAACGTTAAGTATACGCGTTCACAGGCCGACCGTTCACAGCACGAGGTCAAGGTGAAGGTGCCTGCCGGCGTTGAAAGTGGTCAGCAGATGCGTTTGTCTGGCCAAGGTGAAGACGGTATTAATGGTGGTCCACAGGGTGACTTGTACGTGGTCTTCTCCGTTGCGGCTTCAAAGGATGGCTTTGAGCGTGATGGTGCTGATATCTACCTTCAGCAAGATATTGACTTTATTACGGCGGCCATGGGGGCTGAAATCCCAGTTAAAACGGTTCACGGTGAAGTGAAGTTGAAGATTCCAGCAGGGACGCAAAATGGTCGGCGCTTCCGCTTAGGCGGTAAAGGAGCTGCTCGCTTGCATAACAACGGCTATGGTGACCAATTTGTCATTGTCAACGTTGTTGTCCCAACAAAACTTAACAAGGACCAAAAGGCGGCCTTAGAGGCCTTTGCGACCGCTTCAGGTGTTAAGGTTGCTAAGAAGAAGTCAATCTTCGATAAGTAAGACAATTTAAAATCAGTTAAGATGTCTTTAGTCTCCATCTGTTCAATCAAAAAGCCGACTCAGCTGAGTCGGCTTTTTATAGTTTATCAGTATTTTTAAAGGTACTTAGTTGAATCGTCTACATGCCACGGGTCCTGGCGGTCGATATGGTCGTAGTACAACTTACCGTGCAGGTGGTCAATTTCATGTTGGAAAACGATGGCCGGGTAGTTGCGCAGCGTCTTTGTCAGTGTCTGACCAGATTCGTCTTGGTAGCGAACGGTAATCTTCTTTGACCGAGGGACAAAGCCAGGAACGTCTTCGTCTACCGAAAGGCAACCTTCGCCAGTTTCCAATGCGGCCCGTCCAACTGTTTCAGACACGATGACGGGGTTAAAGACAACGCCCTTGAAGAATGGTTTGTCTTCCGCATCTTCGGCTGGGTCAGCAGATGGAATCAAGATGGCCGTCATCTGCAAAGATTCCCCAACCTGTGGGGCAGCCAGGCCGACGCCGGGACGTAGACCATATTTTTCATTTTTTTCCTCGTCTTGTGAGACCTCTAAGTAAGTCATCATATCCTTGGCGAGTTGTTGGTGTTCCGGGCTGAGTGGGAAGGGAACTTCCTGAGCCTGGTCACGTAAAACGGGATCACCGTCTCGCGTGATTTTATCCATGGTGAAACGAATTGTCATGCTGGTTAACTCCTACTTACAATTTATCAACTTTTAGTATAGCAGAAATCGGTTGGCAACTGGCTTTTGCTCTTTGACTTTTCTGATTTTTTCGTGGATTGGTGCGGTGATTTGCCTTTTAAATCAGTCGGCTTTTCTGGAAAGGGGAGTGAAAGCTTGTTAGAATAGAGGTGATATGTTCATTGTGCATTTGAAAGGATTGTCTATGGCAGAGCAATACCAGCTTCCAATTGACGGTAATTGGAATCAAGACGATATTATTGCGGTTTCAAATTTGATTGATGCCGTTTTGCAGGTTTATGAGGGCGGTTGCGACCGCGAATACCTCTTGACGACTTACCGGCGGTTTTTGACCGTTATCCCATCAAAGTCTGAACAGAAGGCCTTTGACCGTGATTTTGAGCAACAGACTGGCCGGTCGATTTATCAGACGATGAAATTGACAGAAAATCCTGTCCAGCGGGTTTTAGTCAATGACTGAGTGGACGAATGATCAATTAACTCAGGTGGACCAAACGGTACGGCGGTGGTTAGCCGAATTAGGCCGTGAAGCTCGAAAAACCAAGAACCAAGATTTGCATGTTGGTCAAAAAGAGGGCGACTTTCGCAACATCGTTACTAACCTTGATAGCAGTAACCAGGCTTGGCTGATTGACCATATTCAAGCAATCGACCCTGCTGCCCAATTCATTGCTGAAGAGGGGGACTTACATCGCCCTGAAACGATGACTGGTCACGTCTGGTTTATCGACCCGATTGATGGCACCCTGAACTTTGTTTATGAAAAAACTGATTTTGCCATTATGGTAGCCCTCTATATTGATGGTAAGCCAACACTGGGCTGGGTTGCCAAAGTAATGACAAGCCAGGTCTTCCATGGTGGCCCAGCAATTGGTGCCTTTTTAAATGACCAAAAACTGACGCAAGTACCGGATTTGGGTCTGGCGGAGTCGATTTTGGTTGTGTCCGGTCGCCGCTTGCTAAAAGGGGAAAGACCTTATCTGGCTTTGGCGTCTGCGGCATTAGCCTACCGGGTTCTGGGCTCGGCCGGAATCTCCTTTAGCCGCCTCTTCTTACAACAGGCCACGGGCTATTTCTCAAAGCTGTCCCCATGGGATTTAGCGGCGGGTCGTGTCCTTTCTGAAACGCTCGGTTACGTGGTCAAACCACTTGACGGAAGTCCGCTAAATATGCTATCATCAAACACAGTATTAATCGCTACAACCAAGACGTATCGCGAGTCAGTCAAGATAGTGAAAGACTAGGGAGAGAAGCCCTAGTCTTTCTTGTGAGTAGCAAAGACAAAGGAGCACATAAAATTGGCAAATCTTCGCGAAGATATTCGTAATATCGCTATTATTGCCCACGTCGATCACGGAAAGACGACGTTGGTCAACGAACTGTTAAAACAGTCTGACACATTGGACGCCCGTAAGGAAGAATCTTTGGGTGACCGTGTGATGGATACCAACGATATTGAAAAAGAACGTGGAATCACGATCTTGTCTAAGAACACTGCCGTTCGCGTTGGCGACAAGCAGATCAACATCTTGGATACCCCTGGTCACGCCGATTTCGGTGGAGAAGTTGAACGAATCATGGGAATGGTTGACGGGGTTTTGCTCGTCGTTGATGCCTTTGAAGGTACTATGCCTCAGACTCGTTTCGTTTTGAAGAAGGCCTTTGAACAACACTTGACGCCAATCGTGATTGTCAACAAGGTTGACCGTCCTGGTGCCCGACCAGAAGAAGTCGTTGATGAAGTTTTGGACTTGTTCATCGAATTGGGTGCTGATGAAGATGATTTGGACTTCCCAGTTATCTTTGCTTCAGCTATGAATGGAACATCATCATTTGATCCAGATGTTTCAAAGCAAGAACACACGATGGAACCAATCTTTAAGACGGTTTTCGAAACAATTCCTGCTCCTATTGACAACTCAGACGAACCATTGCAGTTCCAAGTTGCCATGTTGGACTATAACGACTTCGTTGGTCGTATTGGTATCGGCCGTGTTAAGCGTGGAACAATCAAGGTTGGTGACAACGTTGATGTTTTGAAGCTTGATGGCTCATCACAAAACTTCCGTGTTACAAAGCTTTCTGGTTTCATTGCTTTGGACCAAGTTGAAATCCAAGAAGCCAAGGCCGGTGATTTGATTGCCGTTTCTGGTATGGAAGACATCTCGGTTGGTGAAACAGTTGTTGACCCAGCCCACCACGATGAATTGCCATTGCTTCGTATCGATGAACCAACGTTGCAAATGACTTTCCGTCAAAACGATAGCCCCTTTGCTGGTCGTGAAGGAAAGTTCGTGACTGCTCGCCAAATCGAAGATCGTTTGTTGCGCGAATTGCACACTGATGTTTCTTTGCGTGTTGAAGACACTGACCAAGCTGGTGCTTGGTTGGTCTCAGGACGTGGTGAATTGCACCTTTCAATCTTGATTGAAAACATGCGTCGTGAAGGATTCGAATTGCAAGCTTCACGTCCACAAGTTATCTTCCGTGAGGAAGATGGTCAAACCACAGAACCTTACGAATCAATCCAAATCGATACACCAGATGAATATTCATCAACTGTTATCGACTCATTGAACCAACGTAAGGGTGAAATGCAAAACATGGAAGCTGTCGGAAACGGTCAAACTCGTTTGACTTATATGGCTCCTTCACGTGGTTTGATTGGTTACGCCACTGAATTTATGACAGCAACTCACGGTTATGGTATCTATAACCACACATTTGCTGAATACCGTCCAATGGTTAAGAATTGGGAACCAGGCCGTCGTAACGGTGCCTTGGTTTCAATCAACCAAGGACAAACAACGAACTACGCCATCATGGGTGTTGAAGATCGTGGCCAAATGTTTGTTGGCGCCGGTGTCGACGTCTATGAAGGAATGGTTGTTGGTATGAACGCTCGTGACAACGACATCTCTGTTAACGTTACAAAGATGAAGCCACAGTCAAACGTTCGTTCATCAAACAAGGACCAAACTGCTTCAATCAAGACTCCACGTGAGATGAACTTGGAAGCATCAATGGAATTCTTGAACGATGACGAATACGTTGAAGTAACGCCAGAAAACGTTCGTATCCGTAAGGCTATCTTGAACACTGCTGAGCGTGAAAAGGCTGCTAAGCGTCGTAAGTAAGCGTTTTAGCACTATCTGAAACAAACAAATAATCATAGTGGCATGGACCAATCTTCATGTCACTATTATTTTGGAGCTATGGCACAATCCGGTACTGCAGCGGACTCGAAATCCGTCGAGCCGTCTTATGGCGGTGTGCGGGTTCAAATCCCGCTAGCTCCTTGAGACATTTCAAGAGAAGTCAAGAGGGGTCAAAAAGCCCAGTCTTGACCTCTTTTTGTTTTTTAGGGTTGCTATGAATTGCTATAGATTGCAAGCAAAATAACACATTTTTAACACATTTTTTTATAGCGGGGATGCTATTGAGGACGGCCTTTGTGCCGTCTTTTATTTTGCAAAATAACACATTTTTAGCACAAAAATACCGAATCGGAGTATAACACCTATATCTGCGGTACTAATTTGGTACTTTAGCTTTTAGCCAACTCAACGCTAAAACGTCTGCCAGTTGTGGCGGAAAGTGAACCATCCCCATTTGGGTTAAGTTGTCCAGTAGTGGACAATGTACATAGTCAACGTTACTTTATATTTGCTGTGTGGTTACAAGCACACACCTATTAACAACCGTGTTTGCAAGCACGCTGGTGCACCGAATGAGTGTGTCAGGTCTATGTGTATATCCTGTATAATTGCCTTAAAAGCACTTATGGGGGATGACATGAAGCAAAGGCAAATAATCGGTCACTACTTCACTGGATATGCTGATTGGGCTTTAAAAGGGCTTGAATACCGGAAGCAGGCAGAAGGTGGAAGTTTTAGCAGTCGCTATGCGGAAGAAAACTATAACTTTTGGATAGAAGTACGAAGGGTGTTTGATGAATATACCGCCACGCTGTCCCCTGAAATTATCAAGATGGAGCACGACCATTATAAGCACCGTAAGCCATTTGGCGAGTGTTACAACATTGTAGCGCCTACTGCTGTAATCCAAGAGGTCAACAACGAACTGAACAGATTGGCCAAGTCGATATACCAGCCAGAGAGAATTAGAGACTTTAATTAGTGTTAAGTATTGGGCTCTATTTATAAATAGTCCATATAAGGCGATTTGAGCGTTTTTATTTGTCGTTAGTATAGTTAGACGTAAAATGAATTAAAACGTTAGATACCCCGCCCCTGCTTGCCTGACGAAGAGAGCACACACATACTGTCATCTTGTGTCAAAGTCTGATTTTTAAAATTTTAAGGGTGGGGGGGGGACATCCCCGGAAAGCGCTATATTAAGCATTTTTAAAAATAAATGAGCCTATTCTCGCCGGGTTTTTAGACCCGACAGAACGAAACGTTATGACAGCCTTCATCCAGAAGTGCTGTAAATAAAAAAGACGCCCTGATTTGGGGCATCATGCAAACAGTAATTAAAGGGGTGTCCGTTTTGGATAGTCCTTTTGTTTTGAGCACTTAAGGGGTCTGTTTATTACCGACTCCTTCGCCATCAGTGGCGAAAAATAAGCTGGGGTCGCGTTTCACGACCTTAGGCCTGCTACTGTGATTTACCGAGTCAGGTAGCAAGAAGGGTCAACCTGTACCGACATAAAGTAGGTGCAGCTCACGCCCTGGATTAAACCTAGACCGACAAAACGTCGGGTATGAAGTAAGCGGGTAACGCAAAGTGACGCCCTAAGTTGAACTTAGACCGTTTATTTTCTCCACTAGTGGGGAATTTTCTCAAGAAGTTGCGAAAGCATATTCACCATGATTGGCGAAAATAGAAACTGTTACCACTTTACAACATCACATCTAGGTGCGGTTGTGAGATCATCACCACATAAAAAGGCAGGGTGTGCTTGTAAACACACCCCAAAAGAAAAAGCCTTATTCAATCGAGTAGGGCTATTTTTGTGCTTAATTATGCCAACAAATGCCAACATCTAGAACTTGTCAAAACTTGACATGAAAACTTGCTAAAACCTGCCTTAAAAACCTAACAAAACCCAACATAAAAACCTGTTAAAACTTGTTATTAAAACCTGGCTTCATAACCTATGAAAACCTATGGCGATGATCAAGCAGGAGTTAGGCAATTATGCCGATATTAAAACTTAACAAAACTTAACATCAATCTCTCTTGTTTGAAGGTTGCGCGCCCTAAGAAACCCTAAGATAAAATCCTAGCATTTATGTAAGCAAAAGCAAGCATTTTATACCAACAAATACCATCATTTAATGTCAACAAATGTCAACATTTTCCAACATTTAACCTTAACAATTATTAACATTTATTCCAGCATTTTCCAGTGTGAACCTTAGCATTTCTTAGCATGTAATTGCAGTGTTTTGTAGTATATGAAGGCCAATATATAGCCATCCAGATCAGTGAATAAAGGCCGTTAAAAGCGTTGCAACGTTGCAGAAAGTGTTGCAACCTTTTTGGGGGATGGTTGCAAAAGGTTACATAAAAAAGTTACAAAAGGTTACACCCAAAAAGTTACATAGTTACAGGCTTTAAGACTTGGTTTAAGCGCCCTTATTGTGGGAATTGTTCCTAGTAATTACTAGTATTTGAAGGATATAAAATGTTATGTTTTGTTAGGTTTTTAGGTCTTAAAAATGTTAGCAAATGTTAGCATTTTAAACCCAAATAATCCTAGCAATTCCTAGCATTTTTCAGTATAGGGCTATGAATAAGGCGCAAAGGGGTGCACACAAAAGCAAAAAGGGTGCACCCGAAAAGGTCACAAGGTCACAAAAAGTCACACCTAAAAAGTCACAAACCTCATCCCCAAAACAGGGCTCTGGTGTGTGCAATTTTTGCACTAGTTGCTACTTCCTATAAACCCTTGCATTTTATCGAAAAAGTCCAAAGAGGGTGCAGTGATAAATAGCTTTATATAGGCGTTTGCCGTTGTTTAGAGTTTGCACCCTTTTTTGAAAGAGGCGCAGTGATTGAATGTAGTATTTTGTAGTAAATGATACGGTGCACGATTCGTTCATCGTGAAAACATCCCCATAATAAAAAGCGCCTTGGTCAACCATACGGCAACCAGGGCGCTAATTGTTTGGATTATATAATTAATTATAGTGTACTGTTTGACTTGAGGAAGCTAATGGATCAAGGTCTTTATCGCCAATATGGTTTTGGTAATCAGCCCCGTTATAGGTAAAGCCTTGAGGTTTGTTAGTTGGCTCTTTTGTAAATATAGCGAAGTAGCCTTGACGTTCATATGATGCCACTACATTTTCCTTTTTCCCGTTGATTGTTAAAGTTGCCCTCCAAAATGTGACGCCATCCGTATAATTTTGGTTTGGCGCGATGCTACCGTTGGTCGTTGGCAGCGTTACTTTTGTTTGACCGTTGTAATAAGTTAAATCTTGGTTGGTGATAGTAGGCAGGCTAGATGACTGATTGCTACTCTTTTGTGTTGATTGCTTGGACTCCTGCCCCTTGGTTAGCTGTGCGGAACTATTTGATTGTGAGCTACTTAGTTGATTAGAGCCACCGAAGTTACTTGTCGAGCTTGAAACATGACTGATAAAGGAGACGCTTAACGAACTATCGCTATCCTCTTTATGTTTGTTATTGTTGGCATTGCCAATAAAATAAAGGCCAGTTCCTCCAATGATAACGACTAAAGCAGTGGCGATTAACATTTTTTTGCTTTTATTCTTTGGTGCGTGTTTCATATTTCTTCTCTCCGTTTAATATGCGTTATAGATTTGTGTGTAAGACCCATCGTGGGCTTGTTTGTTTCTATTTCATCCCCATTAGTGGCAATTTACAGGCGTAGGTGTGCCTACACTTGTCTCATTTTTTAAATTTAGAATATAAATAGCGTATAAGACTAATCACGGTAAGAATGGCAAACAAGAAGGACACTGATCCACTGGTTGATATTTCATGTTTAGATACTGTAAAGCCAAATTCCGGTACAAAACCACCCGCATATCCAGCGTATACAGTTAGTATGGCAAATACCAGTGTTTCAATTAGCAAGCGTTTATTTTTTTGCATAAGTCTAATAATCTCCCTTTATTTGAACTTGTGAGCCTCATAGTAGGCTTTTTTATTTTGTTGCTTTCATATCAGTAGTTTTTTAAAGACGTAGGTGTGCCTACGGGTTGAAAATAGTTATTAAAGCCTACAAGCCCCATAGCGGGCTTTTTTTATTTCCAAGGGATTTTGTTATCAGAGTAGTTTCCCTTATTAGAGTATTCTTTTTTTATCCTATCAAGTTCTTTTATCATATTTTTTAGATTTAGATCATCATAGTCGTTCATGTATTCTATAGAACCAAAAATTGAAAGAAGCATTGAAAGTACTGTCTCTTTCGTTGGGGTTAGCGGGTCTTCTAAGAGTGATAATAAAGCGTTTGATGCTAAAAGCATGCCATTAGAATATTCCGCTCGAAGTGAGTAGTTGGATAGTTCTTCGTTTATTGTGTTTCCGCTTTCCTCAGGATAAATCCCACTAATTATTTTTTCAGCTTTTTTTGCTAAGCGGTTAATGTTTTCATCTTCTTGGATATCTATAGCTGAAACGCCCTCTGGCAATTCTAGTCCAAATGTTCGTATATGTATCTCAGAACCGTCATCGCTTCTATTAACAGCGCCATCAGGGATTCTTCGAACTGAAGAAAACCCTTGTAAATATCCAATATCAACACCAAAAAAGTCAGCGAGTTTTTGCCAGGTTGCTAGTTTGGGTTCTGTTTTACCATTTTCATAATCGCTAAACGTGGAGCGCTTAATCCCCGTTTGCTTTTCGATAGAAACTAGAGAGAGCTTTTTTTCTTTTCTTAATTCTTTTAAACGATTTTGCATAGTTATTCCTCACAAAAAAAGAATAACATACTTTTTCTATTTTACCGACTATCTCGGAAAAAATTTAAAAAAAGATTGACAACCGAAAAACTCGGTTATATACTAAACGACATATTAACCGAGTTTCTCGGAAAAGGAGGAGCGGATGAAAGTTTTAACGAAGAACTTTGTTGACGCCTTAACGATTAAGCAGGCACGAGAGCGCCTGAACTATGGGCAGTTAGCGAAAAAAACGGGTGTCACTGCTGTAACAATATCTAAGGTTATTAACGGAAAGACGGAAACGCTTCAAGAAAAGACATTCGACAAGCTAAATGATTGGCTACTAGAGGAGGTATAACAATGGAACAAACAGTACAGACGGTCACAGAGTGGCCTAGGTGGATGAATTGGAAGCAGGCGGCCAAGTATTGCAACGTGGCACAGGGAACTTTTAAGCGCCATCTCATCGACACTGGACGAGTGCATGCAAAGGTCACAGACTTTGGCAAGCGGTACGATCGAGAAGAAATCGACCAAGCGATTGAGAACTGGTACTAGGAGGGGATGACATGGAGATTTGGAATATCTTTACAACGCTGGTCACAGTCACATGTATAGCAGTGCTGTCCCTAGAGGTTGGCTATGAATTGGGAAGGCAAGACAAAAAGGAGCAGGCACGCCATGGGAAACAATGAGTACAGCAAAGTAGTACTAAACTCTATTGGTCATTACCAGGATGAGTTACACAAGGCTGAAACTATCTTGAGTGGTCAGACTATGCCGGGACAAGAGCCAAGCCATCGGGAGCTTTTGCACTCAATGAACATGGCACAGGGTATTGTGTCGAATGTGTTAGCAGATTTGGCAACATTGGAGGACATGACTAAGGACCAACTTAGTTAGTTGAATACTTGCGCATAAAAAAGTAAGTATTGCATTTTGAAAACGCTAAACCTAGAAAGGAAGTAAATGAATGGAATTGGCAGATTACAAGTTTAATTCGAACGCATCCGTAAAAACTTCCAATGGTGTTTGATAATGATGTAATTTCATGGGCCGCTTGTTAATGAGTTCAACCGCCTCATATAATCGCTGCTCCGATACGTCCCTGAAATGACTTTTCTTTGGGAAGAAATAACGAAGCTTACGATGAAATAATTCATTGGTCGCTCGTTCCCAAGGGGAATAGGCATGGCAGAAATAGACCTGGATACCGTATTGCTGTTGTAAATGTCGATAGCCCGAGAACTCTTTTCCATGATC